>CAIXQT010000245.1 GCA_903921665.1 uncultured Opitutia bacterium | reverse complement strand
GCCCTTCCCGCGCGTTAAGGGCTCGGCTTACGAAAATGCCAACCACCTGCCGCTCGCGATCCGCTGGCCCAAGGGTATCAAGAACCCCGGTCGCAAGGTCACCGATTACGTCAGCTTCGTCGACTTCGCCCCGACCTTCCTCGAGGCCGCCGGCGTCGCCTGGCCGGCCGCCGGCGCCCTCGCGCCGACCTCGGGCCGCAGCCTCAGCGACATTTTCCAGAGCGGCGTCGACGGCCGCTCCAACCCGGCCCGCGACCACACGCTCATCGGCCGCGAACGCAACGACCTCGGTCGCCCCGGTGACGTGGGCTACCCGATCCGTGGCATCGTGAAGGAAGGCATGACTTACCTCGAGAACGCCGAGCCGTCGCGCTGGCCGGCCTGCAACCCGGAGACGGGCTACCTCGACACTGACGCGAGTCCGACGAAGTCCTTCCTGCTCCACGCCCGACGGGAGAAAGGCTCCGACCCCTTCTGGGCGCTGTGCTTCGGCATGCGTCCCGGCCAGGAACTCTACGACCTCAGCACCGATGTGGACTGCGTGAAGAACCTCGCCCTGAGCCGGGTCGCTGATGCCGAGAAGCTCCGCACGCAGATGTGGGCTGAGCTCAAGGCCGCCGGCGACCTGCGCGCCATCGGCCGCGGCGCCGAATACGAAGCCTACCCTTCCGCGGACAAAAAGAAGAATCGTTTCTATGAACGCTACATGGGCGGGGAACTCCTCGACGCCAGCTGGGTCAAGAAAGACGACTTCGAGAAAGCCCCCCTGAAATAATCCGATGCGCCTCCCTGCCCTGATCCTGAGCCTGTTCGCAGTCTCCACCTTTGCGGCGACGACGCCCGAGCGCCCCAACATCCTCTTCTTCTTCGCCGACGACTGGGGCCGTTTCGCGCGGGTCTACGCCGAGCATGGCAGCCTCGCCGGCACGAACGCGCTGCTGCGCACCCCGAACCTCGACCGCCTCGCCAAGGAAGGCGTGCTCTTCCGCAACGCGCACGTCAATGCTCCCTCCTGCACGCCCTGCCGCAGCTCGTTGCTCTCGGGCCAGCACTTCTGGCGCACCGGCCGCGGCGCTATCCTCCAAGGCGCGGTCTGGGACGAATCCATCCCGACCTACCCGTTGCTCCTGCGCGACGCCGGTTATCACCTAGGCAAGTCCTATAAGGTCTGGAGCCCCGGCTCGCCGGCCGACGCCCCGTACGGCGGACAGCAGCACGCTTTCGAGAAGTCGGGGCGTGCTTTCAACAACTTCTCGGAGAACGCGACCGACCTGGTGACGAAAGGCGCCACGGTCGAGGCCGCCCGCACGAAGCTCCTCGAAGAAGTCCGCGGCAATTTCAAGGCGATGCTCGCGGCAAAAGCCACCGGCCAGCCCTTCGCCTATTGGTTCGGCCCGACCAACACCCACCGGGCATGGGTACGCGGCAGCGGCCAGAAACTCTGGGGGCTCGATCCCGATGCCCTCAAGGGCAAGCTGCCGGCCTTCCTGCCGGACGTCCCGGTGGTGCGCGAAGACCTCGCTGACTACCTCGGCGAAGTCCAGGCCCTCGACGCCGCGATGGGCGTGCTGCTCGAGGAACTCGACCGCGCCGGCGAACGGAGCAAGACGCTGATCGCCGTGAGCGGCGATCACGGTGCCCCCGGCTTCCCGCACGGCAAGTGCAACCTCTACGGTTTCGGCACGGGCGTGTCGCTCATCGTCGCCGGAGCTGGCGTGCAAGGCGGACGCGTGGTGGACGACATGGTGACGCTGCCGGACCTAGCTCCGACCTTCCTCGAAGCCGGTGGCGTGAAGCCGCCCGCGGTGATGACGGGTCGGTCGCTCTGGAATGTCCTGAGGTCCGATCGCCAAGGCCAGGTCGACCCGTCCCGCACCTGGGTCGTCGCCGGGCGTGAACGTCACGTCGAAATCGCCCGCCCGGACTACTCGCCGTACCCGCAGCGAGCCCTACGCACCCAGGACCATGTGCTGATCGTGAACTTCAAACCCGAGCGCTGGCCGCTGGGCGATCCCTATCGCCTGGACGGCACGAACGAGCCCACCTTCGATGAGATCGCGAGGACGACTTTCGTGACCCTGAACGATGACGACGCGGGCCCCACCAAGGCCTGGTTCGTCGGTGCGCGCAAATCGCCCGAGTGGTCGGCGCTGTTCGAGAAGTTCTATGGCCGTCGACCGATGTTCGAACTCTACGACCTCAGGAAAGATCCCGACGAAATGACCAACGTGGCCGAAGATCCGACCTACGCCACCGTCCGCAAGGAGATGACCGACCGCCTCTTCACGATCCTGCGCGAGACGGGCGACCCACGCATGATCGAGGACGGAAAGTATTTCGAGACCCCGCCGCTGGCTGGACCGCTGCCGAAGCAGGAACAGAAACGTCTC
>CAIXQT010000244.1 GCA_903921665.1 uncultured Opitutia bacterium | reverse complement strand
CCGGCCAATAGCCGAGGCACGACGTACCTTGCCACGGCGATCATGAGCAGGCCGCCGAAGACGCAGCGATAAATGAGGTCCGGCGAACCGCCGAAGGAGGCGAGGACGACCGCAAGGATGACCCATGCGAAGGCGTCGCCGATGGCGCCGGCGGAAATCGCGACCAGCCCCATGGGCGAATCGGCGAGGCCTTTGGAGCGCACGATCCAGACGAGCATAGGAAAGGCGGTGATCGATAACGCAGCGCCCAAGAATAATACCTGCTGCCACAGGACCGCCCCGGCCGCGAACCAGCCAGGCATGCCTTGGGTCGAGATCGCCAAGGGTATCGCCAGCAAGAACGGCACGACGACTCCGGCCGAGGCGACGGCCAAGGCCAAAGCACCGCGCTCGCGCACTTTCTCTGCGTTGAAGTCGAGCCCGACGCAGAAGAGATATCCGCCGACGCCCAGCTCAGCGGCCGCCTTTAACCAGACGCGCGTATCCGCCGGGAACACCCATGACTGCCCCGCAGACCAGATGACCCCGAGCATCGAAGGGCCCAGCAATACGCCCGCGATCATCATGCCGACCACCGAGGGCTGTCCGAGCTTGGTCGCCAGCTTCCCGGCCAGATGGCACACCCCGAGGATGACGCCGGCCTGCAGGCACAAGGAAAGAATGAGCGGCAGCGGGGGCATAGGGGGTTTCTAACGCGACCACCGACAAAGGGAAGAACGGACGAGGCCGGGACTAGCCCGGCCTCGCGAGGGTCGCCTGACGGACGGGAATTACTTCTTCGGCGCCGCAGGCGAGTAGAAGCGATTCATCTTGTCGAGGATCGCGTTCTCGGTCTCGGCACGATCGATGACGCCGGTGTGGCGATACACGATCTCGCCGCCAGGGGCCACGACGATGGTGTGAGGAATGGGGCCGGGCATGTCCTTGTCGAGGACGGCAGCGAGATCGTCGCCGCTGCCGGCGAAGAGGTAGCTGTTGGTGGTGCGACCTTCCTTCTTGAGGGAGTTCTCGACCTTCTTGCTGAGGCCGGCGGACTGCTTGAAGAGGAACGCCTCGGCCTTGGCCTTGTCCTCGGGCTTATCGAGGCTGATGGTCACGAGCTCGAAGTCGCGCATGTCGAACTTGCGGGAGATCTCGATCAGGTCGGGGAGCTCCTTGACGCACGGGCCGCACCAGGTGGCCCAGACGTTGATGACGCGGTACTTGTTCGTGGTGTTGGCGCGCAGCTTGGCGATTCCGGCCTTGTCGATGAGCTCGACGGTGACCGGGGTCTTGGCCCAGGCCTCGTGCTTGGCGTCATGCAGGGCCTTCTTCTCGCGCCACTTGGTCGAGCAGCCCATGGGCTTGGTGAGTTCGAGGGCGACGGGCTTGCCGGCGAGGATGGCGTCCACGGCGTTCTGGCAGTCCTTGGACTTCACGGTGCTGTCGTCGTAGAAGCGGGAGTCGTCGAAGCGGCCTTGGTAGCGGAGCTTGAGGTTCTTATCGAAAACGAAGACGTGCGGGGTGGCGAGGCAGCCATAGGCGCGGGCGACGGACTGGGTGTCGCCGTCGTACAAGTAGTCGAAGGTCCACTTGTTCTTCTCTGCATAGGGCTTCATCTCCGCGTAGGAGTCGCCGAACTCGCCGTAGCCGAGCTCATCCTTGCTGAGGCCGTCCGGATGGTTGGGGTTGATCGCGAGGAGCTTCACGCCCTTGCCCTTGTATTCCTCGTAGAACTTCTGCAGGCGGCGCTCGATGCTGTGCGACGTCGGACAGTGGTTGGAGGTGAAGAGCACGACGAGCGCTTCGCCGCCGGTGTACTCGGCGAGCTTGTGCTTCTTGCCGTCGGTGCCGAGCAGCTCGAAATCCGGCGCGGTATCGCCGCTCTTGAGCGTGCGCATGTCAGGCGGGTTACCGTTGACCAGACCAGGGGCGTCGGCGGCACGGACGCCAACGACGGCGGCCAGGACGGCGAGGAGGGACATTAGGCTCTTCATGGGTATAAGGGGTTACGAGTGAGAGTCCCGAAAACCTGAGCTGTTCCAATCCGAAAATGGTCAGACGGCCCGGAATGGCCGACCAAGGTCCTCGGCCGAGCCATCGGTGCAATCCACCAAGGAGACTACCCCGCCCTGCACGCAGAAAACGGCCAGTTGGCGGTAGCGCCGCCCGAACTCGACCGCCCCGGGCAATCCGATGGG
>CAIXQT010000243.1 GCA_903921665.1 uncultured Opitutia bacterium | reverse complement strand
CGCTCTACGCCTTCAAGGAATGCCTCCGCAACGGCCTTCGCAACGGTGGGAGCTTGGAGCAGATCGTCGTCCCGGCGGTCTCGATGATCATCTGGTCCCTCATCTGTGTGGTGACCGTCAAATACGTCCTCTGCATCATGGAGGCCAATGAAGACGGCGAAGGGGGGATCATGACCCTCGTCTCCCTGGCATCCGCCAAGGAGAAAGCCGATGACAAGAAGACCGAACAGGTCACCCACGAGAAAACCAAGCGCAAGCACCGCAGCATACTGGTGCTACTGGGCGTCTTCGGCACCGCCCTGCTCTTCGGCGACGGCGTCATCACCCCGGCGATTTCGGTGCTTTCGGCCCTCGAAGGCATCAAGGAAGCCAATGAGGTCCTCAAAGGCCCCCTCTCCGACCATTTCCTGACCATCTTCATCCCGGTCATGGCGGCGGTCATCCTTGTCGGTGTCTTCGCCCTCCAGAAACGCGGCTCCGGCAAGGTCGGCATGTATTTCGGACCGATCACCTTGGCCTGGTTCGGCTGCATCGCCGCCACCGGCATCGGCGCCTTGGTCCAGAACTCGGCTCAAGCCTCCGTCATCGCCCACGCCTTCAACCCCCTCGAGTCGATCGGCTTTTTCATCGAGCACCCGGGTCTGGCGATGATCATCCTCAGCGCGGTCTTCCTCTCCGTCACGGGCGCCGAGGCCCTGTACGCGGACATGGGACACTTCGGACAGAAGCCCATCCGTGCCGGTTGGTACCTGATCGTCTTCCCCGCCCTCATCCTCAACTACCTCGGCCAAGGCGCCTGGGCGCTTTCCCAGCCGGCCTCGGAATTCGCGCACGGCTTCAATCCCTTCTTCAACATGGCGCCGGGATGGGCGCAGATCCCGCTGGTCGTCATCGCCACCCTCGCGGCCATCATCGCCTCGCAGGCCCTGATTTCAGGGGCGTTTTCCACCACCATGCAGGCCATCCAGCTCAATTACCTGCCGCGCATGCGCGTCGAACGGACCTCGGACCAGGAATCGGGTCAGATCTACATCCCGATCATCAACTGGCTGCTCATGATCGGGTCGATCACCCTCGTGCTTCAGTACAAGTCGTCCGAACACCTCGCGAGCGCCTACGGCATGGCGGTGAGCCTGACGATGCTCATCACGACGATCCTTTTCGGCCAATACCTGCGCCAGCGGTTCAAGATCCCTTCCCTCACCGCCTACGTGTTCGTCGCCCCCGTCATCGTCCTTGAGGTCATCTTCGTGGCGTCGAACTTTCCGAAGATCCTCGAGAACGGCTGGTTGCCGCTCGCCGCCGGCTTCCTGGTCTACTACATCATGGCCGTCTGGAACAAAGGACGCCTGGTGATGAAGGAGAAGATGAGCGAAGGCGAAAGCACCGGCGACTTCGAGAACTTCCTCGATAGCGTCGAAGACCGCTTCATCGCGGGCAAGCTGAGCCGCGTCAAGGGCACCGCCGTCTACATGACCGGCTCGACCAAGTCGGTACCGATGGCCCTCGCCCACAACCTCAAGCATAACAAGTCCCTGCACGACCACATCATCGTGGTGACCCTCAAGGTCGACGAAGACCGCGCCATCGTGCCCCTGGGTGACCGCATCAGCTTCAACACCCGCGGGCCGAAGTTCTGCAAAGTGGAAAGCCACGAGGAATTCCCGTCGGTCCTCAGCGTGACGGGTAAGTTCGGCTTCCGCGAGAAACAGGACGTCTTCCCGGTGCTCGAGGCGGCCTACCGGGAACTAGGCATCACGCCCAACTCGATGGAGACGACCTACTTCCTCAGCCGCGAGACGATCGTGCGCGCGACGACGGGCTTCTCGCTCAACGCCGTGCAGGAAAAGCTCTTCGAAGTGCTCAACCGCAACGCCCTCTCGGCGACGGCCTACTTCAACCTGCCGCCCGGCCGCGTGGTCGAGCTGGGCATGCAGGTCGAGCTCTAAGGCTTCCGCTCAACGGGGCGACTCGATCTTAAAGACGAACGCCTGCTTGCACGGGTGGTTCTCTTCGTCGGCCATCTCGCGCGGGGTCTCGATGACGCAGACCGCTCCGAGCTGCTCCCAAGGGAGAAGGTCCGACCAGCCCAGAAGCATGATCTTCGAACCGGGCGCCGGGCGCAGGACGCGTGAACGGACCTGCGGGCCAGGCCAGCCATAGGAAATCAGATAAGTCGACCGACCGTCAGCGGAGCGAGTGAAGCGGAACGAGCCTTCGATGGGCGTAGCTCCTGGACGAACCCCCACGACGGACTCGCCGTTCACGTCCAGCCATTCCTCGACATACACGAACTGCCTGATGGTGTCCTCGTCGACGGGATCGACGTTCTGATACTGATCTGAGGCAGAATGGCCGGCGACGGCTTCCTCGATGAGACGCGTCAGGGCCGCCTCCGGCGAACGCGGAGACGACGAAGCGCAGCCGAGGAGGCTGAGCGCGAGGCAAACGGCTGCGAGGAGTCGGGCAGCCATGACGCCGGGCTTACTTGGCGCCCTTGCTCTTGGCGATCAGGTCGTAGAACCGGTCGAAGAGCACGTCCGCATCGTTCGGTCCGGGGCCCGCTTCCGGGTGATACTGGACGGAGAAGACCGGCTTGTCCTTGAGACGCAGGCCGGAGACGGTGTCGTCGTTCAGGTTCACCTCGGTGACGATGGCGCCGCAGCGCTCCAGCTCCTCGGGCTTCGAGGCGAAGCCATGGTTCTGGGCGGTGATGGCCACGCGGCCTTCTTCGGTGTTCTTGACGGGCTGGTTGCCGCCGCGATGGCCGAACTTCAGCTTGTAGGTCGAAGCGCCGATGGCGTGCGTGATGATCTGGTGGCCGAGGCAGATGCCGAAGACCGGATAGGTCTTGATGAGGTCGGCCACGGCTTCGTGGGCGTACTTCAAGGCGGCGGGATCGCCAGGACCGTTGGAAAGGAAGACGCCGTCGGGATTGAAGGCGCGGATCTCGGCGGCGGGCGTGCGGGCCGGGAAGACATGCACGTCGAAGCCGGAGGCGACCAGGCGGCGGAAGATCGAGGTCTTGGCGCCGAAGTCGTAGGCCGCGATGCGGTACTTGGTGGCGCGGCCCTTAGGCTTGTTGAGGTGGGTACCCGGAACAGTGAAGGCCTCGCAGTCGCCGGCGGTGGCGTTGTAATGGTAAGGCGCCTTGCAGGTGACGTCCTTGACGAAGTCGGCGCCGACGGTGCCGGTCCAAGCGCGGGCGCGCTTGAGAGCTTCCTCGTCAGTGATACCTTCGGTGGAAAGACAGGCCTTCATCACGCCGGCGGAGCGCAGCTTCTTGGTCAGCGAACGGGTGTCGACACCGTCGATGCCCGGGATGCCGTACTTCGCGAGCCAGGTGCTCAGGTCGGTGGTGGCGCGCCAGTTGGAGACGATGGGCGAAAGGTCGCGGACGACGAAACCGGCGACGTGCGGGCGGGCGGATTCGAAATCGTCTTCGTTGACGCCGTAGTTGCCGATCTGCGGGGTCGTCATGGTGACGATCTGGCCGAAGTAGGAAGGGTCCGTGAGGATCTCCTGATAGCCGGTCATGCTCGTGTTGAACACGACTTCGCCGCAGAGGGTGGCCGAAGCTCCGAACGCCCTGCCCCGAAGAATGGTTCCATCTTCAAGAGCGAGCACGGCAGGTCGGTTCATGAGGTGGTTTTGAATG
>CAIXQT010000242.1 GCA_903921665.1 uncultured Opitutia bacterium | reverse complement strand
GGCGGCGGTTTCCCCGGCATGCGCTGATCGCCATGTCCAAGATGATTCCCTTCGACCCGGCCCTCCTCTCCCGTCCGGGCTGGATCTTCGACTGCGACGGCACCCTCGCGGCCTCCATGTGGATCCACCACCGCAGTTGGACGCACATCGTCAGCAAGCAGATCGGCCGTCCTTTCGATTTCCCCTGGCCCCTCTTCTGCTCGATGGGCGGCATGTCCGCCGTCGACACCTGCCAGCGCCTCAAGGCTGACTACGGCTTCGACCTGAACGTCGAGCAGCTGCTCGCCGATGGCCATGAGTTCCTCGAGGAGCACCTCGCCAAGGACGTCACCGCCCGCCACGAAGTCGTCGCCGTCGTCCACCACGTCCGCGGGCTCGGTCACAAGACCGCCGTCGCTTCCGCCGGCCGACGCGATCACGTGCACACGACGCTCAAGCGGATCGACATCACGCACCTCTTCGATGCCATCATCACCGCGGAGGACGCCCCGCGCTCCAAGCCGCACCCTGATCTCTTCCTCGCCGCGGCGGACCGCCTCGGCCTGAAGCCCGCCGACTGCGTCGTCATCGAAGACAGCCCGCGCGGCAAGGAAGCCGCCGACGCCGCCGGGATGCCGTGCATCTTGGTGGAGCCGGCTTAAACCCAGGGGACACGTGGGCACGGTGACACGTGGACATGGGGGATGTTAGCAAAGGAATCCTTTAGGTGAGGATAGGGATTCAGTGTGCGATGAAAGCGGTGCTTTGAAGCAGCCAGCAGACAGCCTTGGCGGCGATGAATACCCCCAAGCCGCTCGGAAAGGTTAATTCGTATCGCGACCTCGTCGCCTGGCAGAAGTCGCGATCGCTTGCGACCGAAGTCTATCGCCTCTGCATGACGCCCTCCTTCGAGAGACATCGAGGGCTATCGGATCAGATTATGCGTTCAGCGGTCTCCATCCCCTCAAACATCGCCGAAGGCGACGAGCGAGGGACAAACAAAGACGCCCTGCGCTTCCTCCAGATCGCCCGCGGATCATTGGCGGAACTTGAAACCCAACTCAGCATAGCCGAATCCATCGGCATCATCCCCCAGCCAGTGGTCGTCCAAATAGCCGCGCAGCTCGACGAAGTCGCCCGCCTGCTAGGCGGCACCATCAAGATGCGTAAGGCCCGTGAAGAAGCAGACGGGAGATGACCCCGTCTCCCCTGTTCCCTTCCCCTTGTCCACGTGTCACCGTGCCCACGTGTCCCCTGACTGAAGTTACATGTTGTGCACGTTTAACGTGCATATCCTCATTGACACTATGCATGCTTGGCGTGCATCATCTTTCCGTCCGGTGATCGCCACCTTCGCCTGCCGGGCCACGCATCGGCTCTGGCTCGGCCAAAGACCTGCCGAATTCCCCGCCACCATCCTGCAGACAGCCCTACGGAAGCTCACCCAACTACAAGCAGCCTCTTCGCTCAACGACCTACGCATACCACCCGGCAACCGCTTGAAGGCACTCCAAGGAAATCGACAAGGACAGCACAGCATCCGCATCAACGACCAATACCGACTTTGCTTCCGCTGGGCAGGCCGCGAGGCCTACGAGATTGAGATCACCGACTACCACTGAACTTCATGAAAAAGAAACTCCTCAACGTCCACCCGGGTGAACTGCTCCGCGAGGAGTTCCTGACGCCCCTCGGCATCACCGCCTACCGTCTGGCCAAAGGCGCCCGCCTGCCCCACCAGCGCGTCAATGAGATCCTCAAGGAGCGCCGTGGTATCACCGCCGAGACCGACCTGCATCTCTGCGCCTACCTCGGTCTTGAGCCCGGCTACTGGCTGCGCACCCAGCTCGCCTACGAGCTCAGGGAGGCCATCAACACCATCGGCCCCAAGGTGAAGGCCTCCATCAAGCCGCTGCAGGCGGTGTGAGTTGAAACGCCCCAACTAGGGCAAAAAAAAAAGGACGGCACCGGGTGTCGTCCTTTTGTTTAAAAGTAATCGCCTGCGGCGATTACTTTTTGAGTTTCGCGCAGAAGCGGCCGAGTCGCTCGAGGCCCTGGGCGATGACCTGGTCGGAGGTCGCGTAGCTGAGGCGGATGTAGCCTTCGGAGCCGAACGCGGAGCCCGGGACGACGGCCATGAGCTCTTCTTCGAGCAGGCGGTCGGCGAACTGGGAGGAGGTCAGGCCGAACGACTTGATGTTCGGGAAGAGGTAGAAGGCGCCCTGCGAGCGGTAGCAGGTCAGGCCGGGGATGGCGTTGAGGCCGGCGAGGAGGTTGAGGCGGCGCTTGTCGAAGACGGCGCCCATCTCGGCGAGGGAGGCCTTGGCCTTGTCGGGGTGCTGGTGCACCGCGAGGGCGCCGAACTGCGCGAAGGTGGTGGCGTTGGACGAGATCTGGCTCTGCAGGTCGGCCACGGCGGCGGCGAGGGCCTTGTCGGAGGCGACGAGCGTGCCGAGGCGCCAGCCGGTCATGGAATAGCTCTTAGCGTAGCCGGAGACGGTGATGGTCAGGCGGGCGGCCTCCGGCGAGAAGGTCGCCGGGCTGCAGGTGGTCTGGCCGTCATAAACGAGGTTCTCGTAGATCTCGTCGGACATGATCCAGACGTTGGCCTTCACGCAGATGGCCACGAGGGCTTCGAGCTCGGCGCGGGAGTAGACGGCGCCGGTCGGGTTGGACGGGCTGTTGATGATGACCATGCGCGTCTTCGGGGTGAGCGCGGCGGTCAGCTGGGCCGGGGTGATCTTGAAACCGGTGACGTCCTCGGCGTTGACGACGACGGGCGTGCCGCCGGCGAGCTTCACCATCTCAGGGTAGCTCACCCAATACGGGGCCGGGATGATGACTTCGTCGCCAGCGCTGATCGTGGCGAGGATGGCGAGGTAGCAGGACATCTTGCCGCCCGGGGAGACGACGACGTTGGCGTCGGCGATGCCGGTGAAGCCGCGGCGGGTGTAGTCTTCGGCGATGGCCTTGCGGAGGGCGGGGATGCCCGGCGTGGGGGCATACTTGGTCTGGCCGTCGGCCAGGGCCTTGGCGCAGGCGTCCTTGACGAACTGCGGGGTGTCGAAGTCGGGCTCGCCGACGCCGAATCCGACGACGTCCTTGCCGGCGGCCTTGAGGGCCTTCGCCTTGGCATCGACGGCGAGGGTCGGGGACGGGGCGACGTTGCGGGCCCAGGAGGAGAGAGCGGGATTCGACATGGCGTGGAGCCCCCACGCAAAGGACTCCCGGCGGATTGGCAAGACTGACCGATTAGGGGCAGGGGTCGGGATAGGGGTTGGGGTAGGACAAACCTAACACCTTAAGAGACGGAGTCCGAGACCCGGCCGACGTGATTTTAAACTACCCCTGCCCCAACCCCTACCCCTACCCCTACCCCTGGCGAGCTACGCTCGCCTGTCAGATGTCGATGGCGTCGTCCTTGGCCTTCTGGGCGTTGGCCTTGGCTTCATTAGCCCGGCGCAGCGGCTTGAGCTGGTCGATGCCGACGGAAGAGGAGATCACCCACGAGGTGATGGAAATCGTCAAGGTGGCCATCGCCCAGGAGTTGACCGAGAGATCCTTGAGGAGGCTATCCGTCAGGGCGAGGATGGCGCCGTTGGTCACGAAGAGCACCAGGTAGGCGCCCAGGCCGAGAGTGAGGATCAGGATCGGGATCGAGACGATCATGAAGATCGCCAGGAGGAAGGGACGCAGGAACGAATTGAACAGCCCGAGCACCACCGCGACGACGGCCAGCGTGCCGATGTCCTTATACGTCAGATAGCCGAAATGGCTGGCAACGAAGACGCCCAAGGCGAGGGACGCCCATTCGAGGACCAAGACACCGAGACGACGTGCGACTTCCATCCCCGCATCATACCACAGGAAAGCCCCCCGACAAGGGGGACTTTCCGGCGGCAGGCTTAGCGGGCGTGACGGACGTCCTCGCCGGAGAGCAGGAAGATGACCTGTTCGGCGATGTTCTTGGAATGATCGCCGATGCGCTCGAGGGCCTTGGAGATGAAGATCAGCTCGACGTGCGAGGCGGACACCTTGGCGGCATCGCCGGCCTTACCGAACAGCTCCTCGTAGTTCTTGCGGTTGAGGGCGTCGATTTCGGCGTCGCG
>CAIXQT010000241.1 GCA_903921665.1 uncultured Opitutia bacterium | reverse complement strand
AGGTGGAATCGCGGCCGTTGGAGGAAGTGCCGCCGCCTTTCTTTGTTGCCATGGTGGTAGGACGTTAAGGGTTAAGCAGAGATGGACTCGACCTTGATCACCGACAGTTCCTGGCGGTGGCCGCGACGACGGTAGTAGCCCTTACGGCGGCGGTGCTTGAAGATGTCGATCTTGTCGCCGCGCTTGTTCTCAAGGATCTTGGCGGTGACCTTCGCGCCGGCGACGGTCGGGGTGCCGATTTTGGCGGCAGCGCCTTCGCCTACGAGGAGGACCTGGTCAAAGGTGAGGATGTCCCCTTCGTTCTTACCAGGGTACTGGTTAACGATGAGGATGTCGCCCTGAGTGACGGTGAATTGGCGACCGGAGGTGATAAATGTGGCCTTCATGGCTGTCGGAAGGTCGGAGCAAACGGAGTGAGGGGGCGTTGGCAAGGGGAATTATGGGGATTACGCCGATAGGGATAGGGGTAGGGATGGGGGTGGGGGCGGGGACAGTCATTTTTAGGGTTAAAACGGGCCAAAAGATGGCTGATGGGCGGGTTCGGTCTTCCCTGTCCGGGGGCGGTGCATAATTCTTGGGGTATGAACCCTTTTTACCAAGACGGTCAGTTCGAGGAGCCGGTTGATAAGGATGAGGCCCTGTCCAAGGAGCTAACCCGGAATCTTTCGATCGGCCCGACCGTCCACGCCACGGCCTACGTCCACGCCAAGGCGGTCGTCATCGGCAACGTGACCATCGGCCCCAAGGCCAGCGTCTGGCCCTGTGCCGTGTTGCGCGGGGACATCGCCCCGATCGAGGTCGGCGAAGGCACCAACATCCAGGACGGCGCGGTCGTGCACGTCGCCGACGGCCTGCCGGCCAAGGTCGGCGCCCGCGTCACGGTCGGGCATCTCGCGATGATCCACGCCTGCGTGATCGGCGACGAATGCCTGATCGGCATGCACGCCACCGTGCTGGACGGCGCCGTCATCGGCGCGCGTTCGATCGTCGGGGCCAATGCGCTCGTCACCAAGGGCACGCAGGTGCCGCCCGGTTCGCTGGTCATGGGTTCGCCGGCCAAGGTCGTGCGTCCGCTGACGGCGGCCGAGCAGGCTTCGTTGCCCGGTTGGGCCGAGAAGTACGTGAAGGTCGCCGCCCACCATCGTCGCTTCGATTGAGCGTCGCGCCCGCCAGTCAGGTCGTGCTCGGTCCTGCGGAATGGCGGGCTCGCCGCGCCGCGCATGAGCTTCGCGCGGATCGTCTGGTCGAGGCGCGCCGCGAGCGGGCGCAGAAGGGCGAGCGCGACCCCGTCGAAGATTTCCTTTTCACCTATTATCCTTTCCGCTTCTCGGCTGTCCGGCGCTGGACGCCGGGCGCTGCCGTCGCATTGGCGGACGCCGAGGAACTCGTCGACGGCCGGCGCTTCCTGCGTGGCTCCGACGGATACGTGCGGGTGGCCTTGCCCGACGAAGCGCAGGCCGGTCGCCTCGCCTTCAGCCTGAAGCTTTGCCGGGCCGTCGCGTCACGCGCGGCCTTCCATGGCTGCTTCGGCCTGCACGAGTGGGCGATGGTCTATGGCCAGGCCGAACAGCGGCGGCATGGCGCGTGGCCGTTACGGCTCGGCGCCGAAGGTACCGATGCCGTCGTGCGTTCGATGCCGGTGCGTTGCACGCATTACGACGCCTTCCGCTTCTTCACGCCCGGCGCGAGGCCGTTGAACAAGCTGGCGCCGACGCTCGACGCGCGCGTCGACAACGAGCAGCCCGGATGCGTGCACGTCACCATGGATCTCTTCAAGTGGGCGATGAAGGCGCAGCCTTGGGTCTCGGCGGAGCTCGCCGCGGATGCGTTCGAGCTCGCGCACGTCGCGCGCTCGGTCGACATGCGCGCGAGCCCTTATGACTTCTCCGCCATCGGCCTGAAGCCCATCGCGATCGAGACCCCTGAAGGCCGCGGCGAATACGAGGCCGAGCAGCGGAGGCTTTCGGCGTTGGCCGAGCCCGTGCGCGCGCGGCTCATCGCCGAGCTCGAGCGGGCGCTCGCCTGAAGTCCGGGCGCAAAAAAGGCGGACCCTGCGGTCCGCCTTCTGGTTTCATCGTCCGACTGCTCAGGGCAGGCGCTCGACGACGAGGTCCTTGTAGTCGACCTTGCAACCCGGGTCATGGGCCTGGATCGCGAAGGTGCCGTTGCCGAGCTTGCGGCCGGCCATGCCCTTCGGCGGGGTCCAGTCTTCCGGCTGGGTGAAGTCGACGGTCTGCTTGCCGTCGATCCAGACCTGGATGCGCTTACCTTCGACGCGGATATGGTATTCGAACCAGACGTTGTCCGGGGCGGCGGGCGTGTTGAGGACGTCGCGGACAGCGTAGAGGCCGCCCGTGCGCTTGATGTCCTTATGGCTGCCGTTGACCTGGCACTCGAAGCCTTGGGAGGGCCAGCCCTTGTCTTCGTAGGCCGTGTGGAAGTAGAGGCCCGAATTGGCGCCGGGGTAGGTCTTCACCTTCGCCTTGAAGTCGAAGTTCGTGAAGTTGGCTTTGCCGTCGGCGCCGACGAAGAAGAGGTGGCCCTGGCCGCCGCGGATCTGGAGGACGCCGTCCTCGACCTTGTAGGTGCCTTCGGGGGAATTCTTGGAGGCCTTCCAGCCGGCGAGGGACTTGCCGTCGAACATCTGGATCGTTTCGCCGGCGAACGCGGCGTACGAGCTCAGGAAGAGCGCGGCCGTGGCCAGCAGGGTGGTGCGGAGGGGTGAGGAGCTCATGGGGAAGCGCCTAACCAAACCCATTCCCGGCCCGTGGCAAAGATTAAGTGAAGACCTTGATGCCGGCCTCGCGCATCTCGAGCAGGCGCTTCTTGAGCGTCGAGCGGTTGATGCCGAGGATCATCGCGGAGCGCAGCTGGTTGCCCCGGGTCTCTTCCATCGCCCGGCGGATCATCTCCATCTCGATGGCCGTGAGGATGGATTTTCCGTCATTCACGCGGCACTGCTTGTAGATCGTATCGTAGGCGGGGATGAGTCCGGCCACCGGGGCGGCGGCCTCCGGCGTGGCGGCCGCTGACGCGACAGCGGGGGCGGCGGCGATGGGAGTCTTGCGCGGATTGAGGACATCCTGGGGCAGGTCCTTGGGCAGGATCGTCTCGCCCTTGGCAAGCACGTTGGCGCGCTGCACGACGTTCTCGAGTTCGCGGACGTTGCCCGGCCAGTCGTAAGCCAGCAGCGCGTCGAGGGCTTCGTTGGAGAGGCGCTTCGGCTTGATCTTCTTCGCCGCGGCCTGGCGCTGCAGCATGTAGTCGACGAGCAGCGGCACGTCGCCCTTGCGATGGCGGAGGGCGGGGAGGCGGATGCGGAAGACGTTGAGGCGGTAGTAGAGGTCCTCGCGGAACTGGCGGGTGGCGACCATGGCTTCGAGGTCCTTGTTCGTCGCGGCCACGAGGCGCACGCTGATCTTCACGGTCGTCGTGCCGCCGACGCGCTGGATCTCGCCTTCCTGGATGGCGCGGAGGACCTTGGTCTGCGTGGGCAGGGACATGTCGCCGATTTCGTCGAGGAAGATGGTGCCGCCGTCGCAGAGCTCGAACTT
>CAIXQT010000240.1 GCA_903921665.1 uncultured Opitutia bacterium | reverse complement strand
GAGTTCGAGGCCAGTCGGTTGGCTCCGTGCAGGCCGGTGCAGGCTACTTCTCCGACCGCGAATAGTCCGGCCAGGGAAGTCTGGCCGCGAAGGTCCGTGGCGACGCCACCGCAGAGGTAGTGGGCGGCCGGAACGACCGGAGCGGGCTCCTTGGTGAGATCGAAGCCGGCCTTGAGGCACGTCGCGTGGATGTGCGGGAAGCGTTCGGCGAAGTGGCCTTTGGCCACTTGCGTGGCATCCAGCAGCACGTGCGGGGCGCCGTCGCGCTTCATCACCGAATCAATGGCCCGGGCGACGATATCGCGCGGCGCAAGGTCTCCCAAGGGGTGGAAGTCCTTCATGAAGGCCCTCATCGAGAGATCGCGCAAGATGGCGCCTTCTCCGCGGACGGCCTCGGAGATGAGCGCGCGGCTGCCATCGGGCGCTTTGAGCGCGGTCGGATGGAACTGGACCATCTCCATGTCACGCACTTCGGCGCCGGCACGATAGGCCATCGCGATGCCATCGCCGGTCGCGATATCCGGATTCGTCGTGAACTGATAGACCTGGCCGGTCCCGCCGGTGGCGAGGACGACGGCATCGGCGGAAATCGTCTCGACGCGTCCGGCCTTGGTGTTGAGGACGTGGAGGCCGAGGACACGGTCATCGGCCGAACCGATCGGGCAGGCGCCCAGTTTGGCTCGGGTGATCAGGTCGATCGCAAGGTGGTGCTCGAGCATCACGACTTTGGGCGAGCGGGCGATGGCGCGGAGCAGGGCGGATTCGATGGCGCGACCGGTCATGTCGCGGGCATGGAGGATGCGTCGCTTGGAATGGCCGCCTTCACGGCCGAGGTCGGGCCTGCCATCCGTGCCGTTCTCGAATTCCACGCCCCAGGCGATGAGTTCGGCGACCCGGGCGGGGCCTGATTCGATGATATGGGTCACGGCATCCAGGTCGCAGAGACCGTCGCCGGCCGTGAGCGTGTCCTTCACGTGGCTCTTGAAATCGTCCGTCTGATCGGTGACGCAGGCGATACCGCCTTGGGCCCAGTTGGTGTTGGATTCAGAACTGGTCTTCTTGGTGACGATGGCGACGGCATGGCCGCGTTGGGCGAGATTGAGCGCGAAACTCAGCCCGCCGATGCCGCTGCCGACGATGATTGCCTCGAAATGGGTCGCCATTGAAGGGTACAACCTAGGCTTAGGGTCGATGTGAACAAGCGGATTTGACTGCCTTCCCCCCGCCCCCTAGGCCTGTTTCGTGGAATTGTTCGTGATATTGGCCTGCTGGGCGACCATCGGTATTTTCGAGTTATCGGAAATGGCGTTGGTGTCTTCCAACCGACGAAGGCTGACCCGGCTGGCCGAAGACGGGAGCAAGGGGGCGAAGGCCGCCTTGGAGCTCCTCGCCAACCCTTCGAAGTTCCTGTCCACCGTCCAGGTAGGCCTTACCTTTGGCAGCATCATTGCAGCGACTTTCGGCGGGGCTCCCCTTGCGCAGCATATTCGCCCCTACCTCGAAGCTAGCAACTGGAGCTGGTTGCACGACAATGCGGATACCATCTCCCGGACCGGCGTTTCTTTTGTAATCGGTTCATTGACCATCGTCTTGGCTGAAATCGTGCCCAAGCGGCTCGGCCTCTCGAATCCCGAAGGCTTGGCGGTGATGCTGTCCCGGCCGATGATCGCGGTCTCATTCCTCGCTTCTCCTTTGGTCAGCACCCTAGGCTTCTTCGCCGATATCATCCTTCGCATCTTCGGCCGTAAGCGTACGCCGGAAGATACGATGTCCGAGGACGAGCTGCGCATGATGGTCGATCAAGGGATGGCTTCGGGCGTGCTGCACGCGGCCGAGCATCGCATGGTGCACGGCGCCTTATCCTTGGATCTTGTCACCGCCGAGCGTCTCATGACGCCGAGCAATCGCGTCGTCTGG
>CAIXQT010000239.1 GCA_903921665.1 uncultured Opitutia bacterium | reverse complement strand
GTCCTGGAAGAGGCGGCGGACGCTGTCGCCGTCGTTCTGGTAGTTCTTGGCGGCGTTGATGCCGCCCTGCGCGGCGATCGAGTGCGCGCGGCGCGGGCTGTCCTGGTAGCAGAAGCAGGAGACCTCGTAGCCCATCTCGGCGAACGAGGCGGCGGCGGCGGAACCGGCGAGGCCGGAACCGACCACGATGACGTGGTATTTGCGGCGGTTGGCCGGGTTCACCAGGCGGAGCTTCGCCTTATGGTTGTTCCACTTGTCGGCCAGCGGGCCGGAGGGGATCTTCGAGTCGAGATTCATGGGTGGGGGCGGGCGCTGGGATTACTTCAGGCAGCCGGTGAGCACGGCGAGAGGGATGGAGATGAAGCCAAGGGCGATGATCCAGGCGTAGGCCAGGGCCAGGCCGTCGAGGCGGGAGCGCCAGCGCTCGTTGCGCAGGCCGAGGGTCTGGAAGACGCTGCTGACGCCGTGGCTGAGGTGGAGGCAGAGCAGCAGCATGCTGACGATGTAGAAATAGGCGACCGGCTTGCAGGAGAAGCCCGCGATCAGCATCTTATAGACGTCGTCGCCGAATTCGACGCCGCCGAGGGCTACCGTACGGAAGGTGAAGTGGAGAAGGTGGAAGATGGCGAAACCGAGGATGACCACGCCCGAATAGGGCATCGTGCGGGAGGCGATCGTCGCGCGGCGGGTGGCGTCGTCGGCCGGGCCCCCGTCGCGGGCGGCGCGGTTCTCAAGGGCGAGCTGGATACCGACCCAGATATGGGCGAAAGTGCTGATGATCAGGACCGTCCGGGCACCCCAGAGCAGGCCCTTGTTGGCATGCAGCCAGGCGGCGTAGGCGTTGATGGCCTCCGGGCCCTTGAACATCAGCAGGTTGCCCGTCATGTGGCCGAGCACGAAGCCGGCGAGGACGAGGCCGGTGAGGGCCATGACGACCTTCTTCCCGATGGAAGAGGGGCGACAGGTGGAACAACAGGAGCTTGCGGACATGGCGGAGCAGGGACGGGATGCAAAAAGCATCAAATAGGGACTCGCCTCCCTTCCCACCACGGAGGCGGGCAAAAGGGGAGGTATTAGCGGGAAAGCCCCAGGTTGTGAAAAACCCTCATAGCCCCGGGGGATCGGCGGCCGCCGCCCGGCCGGTCCCGGTCCGGAAAAACCGCTTGCCACAGTTTTTTTCGGCCATGCAATTCGAAAGTCCAGACCGGCTCTCCGTCACAGGACCTGCCGGTCTTATCTTTTTTACCCGCTCCCCAGCCCACCCGACCCTTTTCCATGAAGTATATTTTCGTCACCGGCGGCGTCATCTCCTCCTTAGGCAAAGGCCTCACCGCCGCCGCCCTCGGCGCGCTCCTGGAATGCCGCGGCCTCAAGGTGCGCATCCAGAAGTTCGACCCGTACCTCAACGTCGATCCGGGCACCATGAGCCCCTACCAGCACGGCGAAGTCTACGTGCTGAACGACGGCGCCGAGACCGACCTCGACCTCGGCCACTACGAACGCTTCACGTCCGGCGAACTCTCGCGCCTCAACAGCCTCAGCTCCGGCCAGGTCTACGAGACCGTCATCCAGAAGGAACGCCGCGGCGACTACCTCGGCAAGACCGTGCAGGTCATCCCGCACGTCACCAACGAGAT
>CAIXQT010000238.1 GCA_903921665.1 uncultured Opitutia bacterium | reverse complement strand
GGCGGCGTATTCCTCGGAAGTCAGGTCGCCTTCCGGGCCGATGAGCCAGGTAACCTTCGAGGCCTTCGTGAAATCCAGGTGCGCGACCGCTTCGGCGTCGAATTCGAGCGAACCCGTCAGGCGCAGCTCGCCGTCGACGGCGGCGGGCAGGCGCTCGATCCATTCGCGGAAACGCATCGGCGCGGCGATCTCGGCGCGCCACGGGTGGCCGGATTGTTTGCAGGCTTCGACGGCCTGTTGCTGCCAGCGTTCGCGGCGCGTGCGGGCACGGTCGGCATCGAGCTTCAGTTCGCAGCGCGCGGTCTCGAGCGGGATGATTCCGGCGGCGCCGGCTTCGCAGCAGGAGCGGACCAAGTCGTCCATCGTGCCGCCCTTCGGCATCCCTTGGGCGACGTAGATCGCCGGGGTGAGCGCATCGGCCACGCGGGCGCGGACGACTTCGACCATCGCGCCGTCGCCATCGGCCGAGGCGAGCTTGCCTTCGACGACCAGCCCTTCGCCGTCGAGGAGTAGGACCGCGTCGCCGCGGCGGGCGCGGAGGCTTCGGACCACGTGCGCGGATTCATCGGCCGAAAGCTTCACAAAAGCGCCGGGCTTGCAGGCCGGGGCTTGTTCGTGGTCGATCCAGACGCGGAGGGGGCTCATCAGGCGAGGGCGACCGGGCGGTCGTAGGAAGGATCCCAGTCTTTCCAGACCGGTTCGTAGCCGTGGGCGCGGAGCATCGCGGCGACTTCGTCGGGCGAGCGGTCGTCCTCGATCGCGAACTGCTCGAGCGAGGCCTCGCGGCCTTCGGCGTAGCCGCCCGGGTTCGTGTGCGAGCCCGCGCTCATCGCCGTCACGCCTACGCGGCAGGCGTGGTCGCGGAACTTGCGGCTCTCGCGGGTGCTCAGCGTCAGTTCGACTTCCGAGCTCAGCAGGCGGAAGGCGCAGATCGCCTGGACCAGGTCGCGGTCGGTCATCTCGACCTTCGGCTGCAGCTCGCCTTCGTGCGGACGGATACGCGGGAACGAGACGCTGTAGCGGCTCTGCCAATGTTTGCGCTCGAGCCAGCGGAGGTGGAGGGCCGTGAAGAAACATTCCGCGCGCCAGTCCTCGAGGCCGAAGAGCGCGCCGAGGCCGATCTTGTGGACGCCGGCGGCGCCGACGCGGTCCGGGGCGTCGAGGCGGTAGGCGAAGTCGGACTTACGTCCCTTCGGGTGGTGGACGTTATAGGTCTCGCGATGGTAGGTCTCCTGGTAGACCAGCACCGCGTTGAGGCCATGCTTGCGGAGCTCGGCGTATTCTTCGGTCTCCATCGGCTGGACTTCCATCGAGAGCGACGAGAAGTGTGGGCGGAGCAGGTCGAGGGCTTGGACGAAGTAGGGGACCTCCACCTTGTTGGATTCGCCCGTTAGGATGAGCAGGTGGTCGAAGCCCAGTTTCTTGAGGGCGCCCGCTTCGCGGAGGATCTCGCCCGGGTTGAGCGTGCGACGCGGGACCTTGTTCCCTGCCGAGAAGCCGCAGTAGGTGCAGACGTTCTGGCACTCGTTGGAAAGGTAGGCCGGCGCGAAGAGCTGCATCGTCCGGCCGTAGCGGCGGAGCGTGCGCTCGTGGCTCAGGCGGGCCATCCGTTCCAGGTGGGGCGCGGCGGCCGGGGAGATCAGCGCCTTGAAGTCTTCCAGGTCCGCCGTATCGGCCTCGGCGCGTGCGAGGGCGCGGAGCACGTCGGCATCCGTCTTCGCCTGGACCGAGGACAGAACCTCGTCCCAGGGATGGGCGGCATGGACTTCGGCGAAGGACATCGGCCCGTCACTGTGGGCCAAAAACCGCGCAGAGCAAGGGCGGGCGCGCGCTCAGAGCGTCGCGGCGTAGCCGGCGGCGTCGAGGAGGGCGGCGAGCTCGGCCGGATTCTTCACCTTCACCTTGATCATCCAGGCGCCGCCGTACGGTTCGCGGTTCACCAGGTCAGGGGAATTGTTCAGGTCCGAGTTCGCTTCCAGGATCTCGCAGGAGACCGGGCTGTAGAGGTCGGAGGCGGCCTTGACGGACTCCACCGTGCCGAAGACGTCGCCGTGGCTGAAGGACGCGCCGACCTTCGGGAGGTCGACGAACGTCACGTCGCCGAGGGCGGCCTGAGCGTGGTCCGTGATGCCGATGACGGCGGTGCCGTCGGCGGCCACCTTGATCCACTCATGGTCCTTGGTGTAATGGAGGTCGGCAGGGACGTTGCTCATGGCTTCTGGGTAAAGTGGGCGGAGATTATTTCAACCCTTCACTTCACGAAAGGCTCGGTCGCGAGGCGGAGCGGGATGCGGTTGCCGCGGAT
>CAIXQT010000237.1 GCA_903921665.1 uncultured Opitutia bacterium | reverse complement strand
CGGTCATGCGCACGACGAGTTCTTCGTTGGCGATGCCTGCGGCGGCCTGGCCTTCTTCGAGTTTCGCGAGGAACTTCGGGAAGACGCGTTCGGATTCGGCGAGGGCGAGGCCGCAGGTCGGGAGAGCCGGGCAGGCCATGCCGCGTCCCTTGATCAGGCCGGGGTTGAAGACGATCGCGCAGCCATGGTCATGGAGCACCTTCTCGATGGCGGCCTTGTCGGCTTCCTTGATGTCGGAGAGGATGAGGTTCTGCGTGGCGGTGAGGCGGAACGTCGGGCCGAACTTCTCGGCGATCGTGCGGAGCGCGGTCTTCAGCTGGTAGCTGTCGGCGTCCTTGACGCGACCGGTCTCCACGAAGAGGCCGAGGAACCAGTTGCCGTCGAGCTGCTTGAACCAGCCGAAGGCGTCGCCCTGGCCGCGGAACAGGAAAGGCTTGGCCGCCGGGAGCGGGGCGCCGAGACGCTTGCCGAGTTCGGCGCGGAACCATTCGACGCCCTTTTCCTGGAGGACGTACTTGATGCGGGCGTGCTTGCGGTCGGTGCGGTCACCCCAATCGCGGTGGATGGCGACGACGGCCGAGCCGACGGCGATGATCTGTTCGCGGGTGATGAAGCCGATGACGTCGGCGAGGCGAGGGTAGGTGGCCTTGTTGCCGTGAGAGGTGCCGAGGCCGCCGCCGACGAGCAGGTTATAGCCGATCAGCTTACCGTTCTCGACGATGGCCACGAAGCCCATGTCGTTGGTGAAGATGTCGGTATCGTTGTTCGGCGGGATGGCGAAGCCGGTCTTGAACTTACGCGGCAGGTAGGTCTTGCCGTAAAGCGGATCAGAGGGCGCGCCGGACTCATCCGTGTCGGCGGGCGGCGGCATGTACGGATTAGCCTGGTCGACGGAAGCGCGGGCCTTCGCGATCTTGTCGCCGAGACCGAGGTCGACCTGCACGCCGTCCACCCAGATGGAGTGGTAAGCGGTGGTGCGAGGAAGGAGGGCGCGGGTGATCGCGAACGCGTCTTCGTCGACCTGCACGGCGATCTGGTCGACGGGCGGGTTGGACGGAGCGGTCACGTTACGGTTTACGTCGCCGCAGGTGGCGAGGGTGGAGGAGAGCGCGTCGTTGATCGACTTGATCAGCGGGCCGATGCCTTTCTGGAGGACGCCGTGGAACTGGAAGGTCTGGCGCGAGGTGATGCGGAGGGTGCCGTTGGCGAAGCGTCCCGAGAGCTCGTCGTAGACTAGGTACTGGGCGGCCGGGACGATGCCACCGGTCTGGCGCGTGCGCACCATGACGGAGTATTCCTTGCCCGTCTTGCGCTTGTCGCGGTCATCCTGCTGGTAGATGCCGTGGAACTTGATGAACTGCTCGTCATCCCCGGTGAAGCGATCGGCTTCAGGATTGGCGAGGGTTTCGCGGATGTTGCCGGAAAGGTCGGGTTTGTCCGCCTTGAGGAGTTCGTTCTTAGCCAGGGGCTTGCCAGAGATAGGGTCCATGATTTAATACTTGATAAGATGAGTTAGGATTACATAAATAGGGGTCAAGTTTAAATAAATGGTAAATTGTGACATCGGCCGGGTGGTCTTTGTCGGTGCAGGACCCGGGGCCCCGGACCTGATCACCGTCAGGGGGCTGCGTCTGCTCCAGAAGGCCGATGTGGTCATCCATGATGCCCTTCCGGGGGACGCTCTGTTGGCGGAGATTCCCTCGTCCACGAGGATCGTGCCGGTCGGTAAGCGCTGTGGCGTGCATTCCATGACCCAGGACGAAATCAACGCCGTGCTCGTGCGTGAGTCACGCCAGGGCGGTCTCATCGTCCGTCTCAAAGGCGGGGACCCGGGTGTCTTCGGACGCCTCGGCGAAGAGATGGACCACCTCGCCGCCCATGGCATCCCTTTCGAAGTCGTCCCGGGCGTCACCGCTGCGACCGCCGCGGGCGCTGACGCCGCTTTTCCGCTGACGCATCGCGGCAAGGCTGCGTCCGTCACTTTCCTCACCGGCCACTGCGCCGACGGTAGCGATCAGAATTGGAAAGCGCACATCGAGACTGGCGCCACGCTCTGTCTTTACATGGGCGCGAAGGCGCTGCCGTCCGTCGCCGTGAAGCTCATCGCCGCGGG
>CAIXQT010000236.1 GCA_903921665.1 uncultured Opitutia bacterium | reverse complement strand
GTCGAGACGACCGCCGCCCACGAGCCAAGACCACTTGTACCAGCGGTACTCGCTGGTCTTGAGTTCGGCCGCGGACCAAAGGTCATAACGCTCGAAGGCCGTGGCGCCTTCGAAACGGAAATTGTCGACCTTCAGTTCGACACCTTCGTCGACGATGATGGCGGCGATCTTGCCGCCGGTCGTATCGCGCAGCTGGGACGTGACGCGGGCGAACGGGCGCTTCTTCCGGAGTTCGTTCTGCAGCTTCACTTCCGAACGGCGGAGCTGGGCCTGGTCCAGGGGCTCGCCGATCTTGACGTCTTCGATCTCGTTGCCGCCGAACCAGCCGGTCTTGCCGACCAGGCCGTCGCCGCCGATATACTCGATCGCCTTGAGGATCGGGCGGGGTTCGACCGTGACGACGATGTCGACCTCGCCGGTCTTCGGATCGAGGACCGGCTCGACGATGGCCTGGGAGAAACGGCCCGTGGCGTAGAGGGAACGCACCGTGCTCGCGACGGCGTCCTTGGAGAAGGGCTGGCCTTGGCGGAGGGCCACGAAGCCGAGGACGAACTGCTCGGAGACCGTGGCGCCGTCGGCCTTGATGCGGATGGAGCGGACGAGGGGTTCCTTCTGCGCAGGGGCGGTCTGAGCGGCGCCGACGAGCGGCGACAGGGCGAGGGCGAAGCAGGCGGCACGGAGCCAGCTGCGGCGGAAGGAGGGGTTATTCATTATTTCGGTAATCTTTGGCCGGATTCTCGAAGCGTGTCAGCCCCGGATTAAAGAGCAAGTTGATGTCGGAGGTGGGTCCGTTACGATTCTTGGCCACGATGAGCTGGCGGGCATAGCAGCCGTCCTGCCCTGCCTGCTCGGCCTCCGCCTCGGCGGCCTTGCCTTGGCTGACCGGGGGCTTCGAGATCAGCATGACGATATCGGCGTCCTGCTCGATGGAACCTGACTCGCGAAGGTCGGACATGCGCGGCTGACGGGCTTCGTCCTCGGATTTACGGTTCAACTGGGCCAGGGCGATGATCGGGATCTTGAACTCCTTGGCCATGGCTTTGATGCTACGGGAGACTTCGGCGATCTGCTGCTCGCGCGGCAGGCCGGAATCCAGTCCGTTGATGAGCTGGATGTAGTCGATGACCACCATGTCCAGGGGGGTACGGGCGTGGACGCGGCGGCACTTGGCCCGGATTTCGAGGATGTTCTGGCCGCCGTTATCATCGACCACCAGGGGCAGTCCCTTGTACTCGTTGGCGGCCTGGACGAGGTCGACCTGCATACGCTCGTCCGGATGGGCGGTGCGGAGCTTCTGCATGTTCACGCGAGCGCGGGAGCAGAGCAGACGGAGGGCCAGTTCGCGCGCCGGCATTTCCAGGGAGAACAGCAGGACGTTGGAAGGCTTGCGGGCCTCGTTCGGCTTAGGGAAGAGCGCCGCCTCGATGAAGTTCAGCGCGATGGACGTCTTGCCCATGCCAGGGCGGGCGGCGACGACGATCATCTGGCCCGGCTGGAAACCGAAGGTCATCGCGTCGAGGTCAGGGAACCCCGTCGGCACGCCCTGCACCGAGTTGCGGTCCCGGATGATACGCTGGACGAGCTCCATCGCCTCGGCGATGGGACCGTCGATCGTCTGGGCGGACTCGGAGATCCGGTCTTCGCTGATACGGAAGAAGGATTGCTCGACCTCTTCGAGGAGGCGCTCGATACCTTCGGCGTGCGTGTGGGCTTTCTCGACCGTGGTGACCGCGGTCGAGATGAGCTGACGGAGGAAATGCTTCTCGCGGATGATCGCCAGCCAGTGCGGCGCGTGCGCGCTCGAAGAGATGAGGCCGGTGAGCTCGTTGATGTAAGTCGCGCCGCCGGCGGACTCCAGCTTGCCCTCGCGACGGAGCTGCTCCGTGAGCGTGATCTCATCGATGCCGGTGCTCGCTTGGTTGAGCTGGACGGCGACCGCGTAGATATCCTGATGCTTCGGGTCGAAGAAATAGTCGGAGGTGACGCGCTGCTCGAGGCAGCGCTGCAGCGTATCGCCGCCGTCGATCACGATGCTGGCGATCAGGCCGCGCTCGGCGTCGAGATTATGAGGCGGCACGCGGTCTCCGTAATTAGGAGCGGCATCGCGGCGCTGGCGCTGGGATCGTTCGGCCATGGGAAGGAGGCAGTGTGCCGAGGGCGGGGGCTGAGGACAGCGCCAAACGGCGGGGGCCGTTCACGCCTTGTTCGCACCCTATTCACAGGCGCGGCGCGCCCATAAAAGAAAAAGGCGCGAAGTTCGCACTTCGCGCCTTTCGGGGAGCCTGGCCCGATTACTCGGACTTGGCGGCCTTTTCCTTGCGGGGCTTGCGGGCCTTCTTGCCCTTGTCGTCGCGATACTCGCGTTCTTCGGCCTCGGGGGCCTCTTCGGCGGCGACTTCGATCGGGTTCTCGGAGACCACTTCGAACTCCTGCTCGACCATGACGGAGCCATGGAGACGGATGCTCGTGGTGTGCTTGCCGAGGAGCTTGACGGGGCCCTGGCCGAGATGGATGCGCTTGCGCTCGATCTCGAGGCCGTGCTCGGCGAGCTTGGCGGAGATTTCGGCGGTGCTGATCGCGCCGAACATCTTGCCTCCTTCGCCGGTCTTGACGGCGAAGACGAGCTTGATGGCGGCCAGCTTGGCGGCGGTG
>CAIXQT010000235.1 GCA_903921665.1 uncultured Opitutia bacterium | reverse complement strand
GGTGAAGGCCTCGGCGGCGACAGCCGGGAGGGCGAGGGCGAGGGCGGCAAGGGCGGCCCAGAGATGGAGGATGCGCTTCATGGGGGTTGTGGCGCTAGACTGGCTCCAGTCAGACAGGTTTCAAGCGCCCTATTGCGGACCGGGAAACCTCCAACCCCCGTCATCCGCGCCTCATTTCTTCGCAGGGGCGGAGGAGAACGGGTCCGGCCGAATCGTTTCGCGACGGCCGTCGGAATACGTCGTCACCCGGTTGCCGAACGGGTCCGGCCGGGTGGTCGCCCGCGTGCCGTCGCTGAAGGTGGTCGTCGAGCCGCCGAAGGGATCGGGGCGCGTCGTCGCCGTGACGCCGTTGCTGTAGCGCGTCGTCGAGCCACCGAAGGGATCGGGGCGCGTCGCGCCCGTGACACCATTGCTGAAACGTGTCGCCGAACCGCCGAACGGATCGGGCGTCGTCACGGCCGTCACGCCATTATCATAACGGGTCTGGGTACGACCGAAGGCATCGGTGCCGACGACCCCGGTGCGAGGCGACTCGCCGGTCCGCGGAGCCGCCGTGACCACGACAGGCTTGGCGACCGGCTGGGCGACGACCTTCGCGGTCGCCGGCGCCGAGTCCTTGCGAGGCGTTTCTTTCTTGGGGGTGGCGGCGAAAGTCGCGGCGAAGCCGGCGGCGGCGAAAAGCAGGAACAACTTCATGGGATGCATCTATTAGAATTATAAACCAGCCGACCGCAAGCCGCCGGAGGCCGCAAAACAAGAAGGGCGGACGCCTCACGGCGCCCGCCCTTCCGTCTGACGACCGGAGTCGCTTAGGCGATGACCTTGTCGACCACCTTGCCGAAGTTATCGGTGAGGCGGAAGTCACGGCCGTTGTAGCGGAACGTGAGCTTGGTGTGATCGAAGCCGAGGAGGCGAAGGATCGTGGCGTGGAGATCGTGCACGTCGACGCCGTCAGCGGCGACCTGGGAGCCGATTTCGTCGGTCTCACCGTAGTGCATGCCGCCCTTGACGCCGCCGCCGGCCATCCAGCAGCAGAAGGCCTTGGAATGGTGGTCACGACCGGAAGCCTGGTTGACGCGTCCCGCGGTGGTCGGGGTGCGGCCGAATTCTCCGCCCCAGATGATGAGAGTCTGGTCGAGCAGGCCGCGCTGCTTAAGGTCGGCGATCAGGGCAGCCGCCGGGCCGTCGATGGCCTGGGCACGCTGGGCGATCGAAGTGAAGAGGTTCGTGTGGTGGTCCCAACCTCCGGCGTCGACCTGGACGAAGCGGACGCCCTTCTCGACGAGGCGGCGAGCGCAGAGGAGCTTGGCGCCGAGGTCGGTCTTGCCGTACATCTCGCGGGTCTTTTCAGACTCCTTGGAGATATCGAAAGCGTCGGTCGCGGCCGTCTGCATGCGGAAGGCGAGTTCGAAGGACTCGATACGAGCCTCGAGCTGTTCGTCCTTCTGGACGGTCTGCATGTGGCGCTCGTTCAGCTGGCGGACGAGGTCGAGCTGCTTGCGCTGCGCGTCCTGCGTGGTGAACTCGCTCTGGAGATTCGCGATGATCTTGTTGGCCGGAGCACCCGGGCGGAACTGGGTGTTGGCGCCCTGGTAAAGGGAAGGCAGGAAGGCCGAAGCGCGAGCATCGGAGCTGCCGCCGAGGGAGACGAAGCCCGGGAGGTCCTGGCTCTCGGTGCCGAGTCCGTAGAGGACCCAGGAGCCGAGGGAAGGCTTCGAAAGGATGGCCGAGCCGGTGTGCATCAGCTTGGCGGCCGGACCGTGGGCCGGAAGATCCTGGTGCATCGAGCGGATCACGCACATCTCGTCGGCGACGGTCTGGAGCTGCGGGAAGATTTCGCTGATCTCGAGGCCGGACTTACCGGACTTCTTGAACTCGAAAGGCGTCGGGAACAGCACGCCGCTGTTTCCGGCGACCGACAAGTCGGCGAGCTCCTTCATCTTCGGCTTCGGATCGAAGGTGTCGAGGTGGGAGGGAGCGCCACCGGCGAAGATGTGGATGACGTGCTTCGCCTTGGCGGCGAGGGGCGCCTTGCGCGGCTTGAGGTTGGCCATCACTTCCGCGTGCGCGTCGAGGACGAGGTGGTCGGCGGCCATGGCGCCGAAAGCGAGAGCGCCCATGCCGAGACCGGTCTGGCGCAGGAATTCGCGGCGGGAGTTGGGAGTCGGCACGTAATTGCCGCAGCTGGAGTCTTTCATAGTGGGGATTTGGGTGAGGTTAAATTTGGGGGGTTATTTTCAATATACAAACAAGTTTGGATGAGGGATTTAATTCAAATAAACGAACTCGTTGGAGCAGACCATCGACTGGGCCAACATGACCCAGGG
>CAIXQT010000234.1 GCA_903921665.1 uncultured Opitutia bacterium | reverse complement strand
TCGCGCCTGACGGAATCCGGCTCGACCCCTGACGGCGAACTGGTCGCCCTCCGCACCGAGTTCGACGTCCTGCTTAACGCCGCCCAAGAACGCGCCCAGGCCGCCCTCGCCATCGAGATCGAGGAGCGCAAGAAGAACCCCGTCGGCGTCCGCCCCTTCCGCTCTCCCTACGAACACGCCGTCGACACCTCGGCCCCGCAGGAGCTCCTCGACAAGGTCGCGCCTGTGCTCTGGCAGATGCCCCCGGACTTCTCACCGAACCCGAAGATCAAGCGCCTCCTCGACACCAAGGCTGAAGCCTACAAGTCGGGTGCCAACTTCGATTGGAGCCTCGGCGAAGGCCTGGCCTTCGCTTCCCTGCTCGCCGAAGGCTACCCGGTACGCCTCTCCGGACAGGATTGCGAACGCGGCACTTTCTCGCACCGTCACGCCGTCCTCCACGACCCTTCGAACGACGCCGAGTATTGCCCGCTAGGCTCCATCGCCGGCGCCGAAGTCGAACTGGTCAATTCCTTCCTCTCCGAATACGCGGTGCTCGGCTTCGACTACGGCTATTCGCTCGAAGCCCCTGATTCGCTCGTCATCTGGGAAGCACAGTTCGGCGACTTCGCCAACGGCGCGCAGATCCTGATCGACCAGTTCATCGCTTCCGCCGAATCCAAGTGGGGCCAGACGAGCGGTCTCGTGATGCTGCTGCCGCACGGCTACGAAGGTCAGGGACCCGAACACTCTTCCGCCCGCCTCGAACGCTTCCTGCAGCTCTGCGCCGAGAACAACCTTCAGGTCGTCCAACCCTCTACGCCCGCCCAGCTCTTCCATGCGCTGCGTCGCCAGGTGAAGTCCGACCTACGCAAGCCGCTCGTGGTGATGACCCCGAAGAGCCTGCTCCGTCACAAATCCTGCGTCAGCACGCTCGGCGAACTCACGAAGGGCCGCTTCCACGCCGTGCTCCCTGACGCCACCCCGGCCGCGAAGACCGAGCGCCTGATCCTCTGCTCCGGCAAGGTGTTCTACGAACTCGACGCCGAACGTACCGCCCGCAAGGACACGGCCACCAGCATCGTGCGCATCGAGCAGTTCTACCCGTTCGACGGCGAAGCCCTCGCCAACATCCACGCCGGCCTCGGC
Organism: uncultured Opitutia bacterium; assembly: GCA_903921665.1. Taxonomy (GTDB): domain Bacteria; phylum Verrucomicrobiota; class Verrucomicrobiia; order Opitutales; family UBA953; genus UBA953. The sequence goes on along the minus strand of CAIXQT010000234.1, from coordinate 3,034 downwards.
TCGCCGAAGAAGGTCGTCTGGGTCCAGGACGAACCCAAGAACATGGGGGGCTGGTCTTTCGTCGCCGAACACGTCGAAGCCACGCTTGGCCAACGCCCGCTGTACGCCGGCCGAGATGCCGCCGCCTCCCCGGCCGTCGGCTCGCTAGCCGTCCACAAGATCGAGCAGGCGGACATGGTGAAGCAGGCCTTTACGGCCTAATAGCCATCAGTAGCGGGGTTTCTCCGCCTAGGAATGTCTCCTACTACCCCTTAAACGCCCACCCAAGGTCGTTTAAAGGGTCATTTCCCCGTTGAAACAGGCAGGAATGAGTTCCAAGGTTGAACCTACCTAATTTCATGGCCGTCGAAGTCAAAATCCCTCCCATGGGCGAATCCATCACCGGGGGCCTCCTGGCCGCCTGGCTGGTCAAAAGCGGTGACGCTGTTCGCAAGGGCCAAGCCCTCTTTTCCTACGAAACCGACAAGGTGACCTCCGAAGGCACCGCCGAAGTCGACGGCAAGATCACGATCGCCATCGAAGCCGGCACGGAAGTCTTGGTGAATCAAGTCGTCGCCACCATCGAGGCCGGCGCCGCAGGCAATGCGCCTTCCGCTCCCGCCGCTGCTCCCGCCGCCAAGGCAGCCCCATCCGCAGCGCCTGCCCCCGCCCCGAAAGCAGCCCCCGTGGCCGCCAAGTCCGGCGCCGCCGCCGAAGTCTCTCCGGCCGTCCGTCGTCTCTCCGCCGAAACCGGTCTCGATCCGGCCGCCATCGAAGGCTCGGGCAAAGCCGGCCGCGTGACCAAAGGCGACATGCTTGCCGCGCTCTCCGGCGCGACTCCGATCAAGGCGGTCGCTCCCGCCGCCGCTCCCGCCCACGCCGCCGCACCGGCTGCTCCCGCCGCCGCCGTCGTCATCCCTTCCCGCGACGGACGCACCTCGCGCAAGCGCATGTCCCCGCTCCGTCGCAAGATCGCCGAACGCCTCGTGCAAGCGAAGTCCGAGACCGCGATGCTCACGACCTTCAACGAGGTCAACATGGCGCCGGTCATGGAACTCCGTAAGCGCCATGGCGAGGAATTCCTCAAGAAATACGGGGTCAAACTGGGCTTCATGTCCTTCTTCGTGAAGGCCGCCGTCCAGGCGATGAAGGAAGTGCCCGCGATCAACGCGCAGCTCGACGGCGAAGACATCGTCGAAAACCACTTCTTCGACATCGGCGTGGCCGTCGGCACCGACAAGGGCCTGATGGTCCCTGTCGTCCGCGACTGCGACCAGCTCAATTTCGCCGGCATCGAGAAAGCAATCGGCGACTTCGGCAAGCGCGCCCGCGACGGCAAGATCCAGCTCCCTGAGCTCCAGGGCGGCGTCTTCACGATCTCCAACGGCGGCATCTACGGTTCGATGCTCTCGACCCCGATCCTCAACCACCCGCAGGCGGCCATCATGGGCCTCCACAACATCGTCGAACGCCCCGTCGCCGAGAACGGACAGGTCGTGATCCGTCCGATCATGTACCTCGCCCTCTCGTACGATCACCGCATCATCGACGGCAAGGAAGCCGTGACCTTCCTCGTCAAGGTGCGCCAGTTCATCGAAGACCCGCAGCGTCTGCTGTTCGGCGTCTGAGCAACCCCCTTCCCCTTCCTACCTCAATGTCTCAATTCGATCTCGTCGTAATCGGCTCCGGCCCCGGTGGCTATGTGGCCGCCATCAAAGCCGGCCAGCTCGGCCTCAAGGTGGCCCTCGTGGAAAAGGATAACACCCTCGGCGGTACCTGCCTCAACGTGGGCTGCATCCCGTCCAAGGCTCTCCTGCACTCCACGGAAGTCTACCAGCACGCCTTGCACGGCAAGAAGCACGGGCTCGTCGGCGCCGAGAAGATCACCTTCGACGTCTCCGCGATGCTCGCGAACAAGGACAAGGTCGTCGCCCAGCTCAACATGGGCGTCGGAGCCCTGCTCAAGAAGCGCAACGTCGAGATCGTCCGCGGCCTCGGTCGCCTCGTGAAGTCCGGCCAGGTGCTCGTCCGCTCCACCACCGGCGACCGCACGCTTGAGACCAAGAACATCCTGATCGCCACGGGCTCCGTCCCGATCGAACTGCCGTTCATGAAGTTCGACGGCGAAACCGTCATCTCCTCCGACCACGGCATCTCCCTGAAGTCCGTCCCCGAAAAGATGGTCGTCGTCGGCGCCGGCGCCATCGGCCTCGAGCTCGGCTCCGTCTGGGCGCGTCTCGGCTCCCAGGTCACCGTCGTCGAGATGCTGCCCTCCATCGGGGGTCCGGCCTACGACGCCGACGTGGCGAAGGCCGCGCAGAGCGCCTTCGAGAAACAAGGCATCAAGTTCGAGATGGGCGCCAAGGTCACTGGCGTGAAGAAGAGCGCCGCCGGCTCGTCCCTCACGGCTGAACGCGACGGCAAGGCCCTCGAGTTCCCTGCCGACAAGATCCTCGTCGCCGTGGGCCGCAAGGCCAACACGACCGGCCTTGGCGCGCAGGAAGCCGGCCTGAAGCTCGACGAGCGCGGTCGCATCGTCATCGACGCCCACTACCTGACCAACCTTCCGGGCGTCTACGCCATCGGCGACGTCGTCGCCGGCCCGATGCTCGCCCACAAGGCGGAGGAAGAAGGCGTGGCGGTCGCCGAGAACCTCGCCGGCAAGCATGGCCACGTGAACTACGCCATCATCCCGGGCGTCATCTACACCGACCCCGAAGTCGCTTGCGTCGGCCTCTCCGAAGCCGAAGCGAAGGCCAAGAACATCGAAGTCGCCATCGGCAAGTTCCAGCTTGCCGGCAACGGACGCGCGATCGCCTCCGACTGCACGGCCGGTTTCGTCAAGGTCATCGCCTGCGCGAAGACCGACAAGCTCCTCGGCGTCCAGATGGTCGCCAAGGGCGCTTCGGAAATGATCGCCGCCGCCTGCGCCCACATGGAATACGGCGGCAGCGCCGAAGACGTGGCGCGCACCTGCTTCGCCCACCCGACCGTCAGCGAGTCCTTCAAGGAAGCCGCGATGGCCGTCAGCAAGTCGAGCATCCACTCGCTCTGA
>CAIXQT010000233.1 GCA_903921665.1 uncultured Opitutia bacterium | reverse complement strand
CGACAACAAGAACCAGTCGTCGATCTCCTCGGGCGCCGACAAGCCCGAGAACGCCAAGAAGCCCAAGGTGCTCGTCGTCATCGGCGACGCCACCGAGCTGCTCGATACGATGTATCCGGTCTACCGTCTGCAGGAAGCCGGCTTCCAGCCGGTCTTCGCGACGCCTGAGAAGCGCGTCTACCAGACCGTGCTCCACGAGGTGAAGCCGGGTTGGACCATCACCAAGGAGTGGGAGGGTTACACCATCAACTCCGACATCGCCTTCAAGGACATCAAGCCCGAGGAATACGCCGGCATCTTCTTCAGCGGCGGCCGCGCCCCCGAGTACATCCGCGAAGACGAGGCCCTACTGGCCGCTACCCGCTGGTTCTGGGAGAACAAGAAGCCGATGATGAGCGTCTGCCACGGCGTCGAGATCCCCGCCCGTGCCGGCATCGTGAAGGGCCTGCGCATGGCCACCGTGCCGAAATGCAAGTTCGACCTCGAAGTCTGCGGCGGCATCTTCGTCAACGCCCCGGTCGTCATCGATCGCCACATGGTCAGCGGCCGCACCTTCCACGACAACGGTTCGTTCGTCGGTCCTTGGATCAAGATGCTCGAAGCCCAGCGCGACCAGAAGTAAGCCCATGCTTTCCCGCCGCGACTTCCTCCGCTCCGCCGGTCTCGCCGCCGCCGCGGTCGCCGCCGCGCCCGCCCTCCGGGCCCAGACCGCGGAGTCTTTCCCTTTCCGTCTACGCTACGTGCTTTCCTCCGCGATGTACGGCTACGCGCCGCTCGCCGAGGTCCTGCCTGAGGTCGCCAAGACCGGCTGCGAAGCGCTTGATATCTGGTGCAAGGTGCACGGCGACCAGCGCGAGCAGGCCGCCGCGCTCGGCGACGAGGCTTTCGCGGCCCTGCTGAAGAAGCACGGCGTGAAGGTCGGCGTCAGCACCCGTTATCCGCTGGGGCCGTTCAAGCTCCTGGAGGAGATGGCCTGGGTGAAGAAGCATGGCGGCACGACGGTCGTCTGCGGCAGCACCGGTCCGAAGAATCCCTCCGGCGTCGCCGCCAAGGCGGCCATCGCCAAATTCCTCGAGGAGATGAAGCCCCATGCCGCCAAGGCCGAAGAGCTCGGCGTGCGGATCGCGATCGAGAACCATTCGAACCAGGCGCTGCACCATCCCGATTCGCTCCGCGCCTTCGCCGAACTGAACCGATCCCCTGCGCTCGGCGTGGCCTTCGCGCCGCATCACCTGCACGAGTGGGCCGACCAGATCCCCGCGCTGCTCCGCGACCTCGGCGCCCACAATCTGCCGTTCATGTATTTCCAGGAGCACTCCGAGGGCATCTTCAAGAAGGCCTCGAAGGAAGAAGAACTCCGTCAGATGGCTGGCCGCGGCAAGCTGGACTATCGCCCGATCGTCAAGGCCCTGCGCGACATCCGTTTCACCGGACAGGTGGAGTTGTTCATGCACCCCACGCCGCGCGGCATCCCGGTGATGCCGACGACCCCCGAGGTCACCGCTCTCGTCAACGAGTCCCGGGCCTACGTGGAGAAGTGTGTCCGCGAGACCGCATGATGCTGCGTGTCGTGATCCTGCTCGGCGCGGTCACGCTGGGCGCCGAACCGCTGGTCACCGGTTTCGACCGCTTCCATGGGACGTCGCCGTCCGCGGAAGGCGGCCGTCTGCTCTACAATGAGCTCGGCTGCGTGAATTGTCACGGCGGCGAAACCGGTTTGCCCGTGATGCGCGGCCCCGCGCTCGCGACCGTCACCCAGCGAGTCCGTTCCGAATGGCTGCGCAAGTTCGTCGCCGATCCGGCCTCGGTCCATCCCGGCGCGGTGATGCCGCAGGTCCTGGCCAAGGCGGACGACCAGACCCTCGTCGCGATCGAGCATTACCTCGCATCATTGAAGCCGAAGACCGCCACCAAGGCCGCCGCGAAGATCATGCACGTGAACGGCGGCCGTGGCGGCGAGCTGTTCAATACCTTGGGCTGCGTCGCCTGCCATGCTCCGGGCAAGGGTTTCGTCCCGCCCGACGGCGCTCCCAAGGCCTCCGAGTTCACGCACCGTAGCATCGGCTTCGGCGACCTTAAGGCGAAGTACAGCCTCGATAGCCTCGGCTCCTTCATCCTCGACCCGCTCAAGGTGCGCACGGACGGACGTATGCCGAAGACCACGATGGATCGTCAGGACGCCATCGACATCGCCGGCTACCTCTTGGAGTTCCAGGGTAGTGATGGACGTATCGATCAGCCGGTCGTCTCCGTCGCCGCCGACAAGAATCTCGCGATCGTCGGTCGCAAGGCCGTCGTCGCCGCCCAGTGCGCCGCCTGCCACGACCTGCCTAAGGATGCTGCGGCGAAGCCCGTCGTCTTGAAGAAGAACGTTGGGGGTTGTCTCGACGCCGACCACGCCAAGGGACCGCGCTATGAGCTTTCCGAAGCCCAGCGCGCTTCGCTGAAGCTCTTCCTTGCGAAGAAGGACGAAGCCGCTTCGCCTAAGCTCGCTGCCGACCTCACGTTGCACGCGCTTAACTGCGTCGCCTGTCACGAGCGTGACGGCAAAGGCGGGCCGGATGCCGCGCGTAAGCCTTACTTCCAAGGCGATCACAATCTAGGCGACACCGGTCGCTACCCGCCGCCCCTCACCGGAGTCGGCGGCAAGCTGCGGCCTGAATGGCTGGCCAAGGTCCTCGCCCCGCGCGTCGAGCCCAAGGCGGCCGATCTCTTCACGAGCCACTTCAAGGCTGATGCGACCCTTGTGCGTCCGTACCTGAAGACCAAGATGCCGCAGTTTGGGGCGGCCACCGCTGATCTGGCCAAACTCCTCGGCGTCGCTGACGCGCGTCCGCCCTTGAAGTTCGAAGGCGGCGACGACACCGCCGGCCGCAAGCTCATGGGCACGCAGGGCGGGGCGGGTTGCATTACCTGCCACCGCTGGGGCGATCGTCCGTCGCTCGGCATCCAAGGGCCCGACCTCAGCAACATCGCCGCCCGCCTGCAGGAAGGCTGGCTCCGCGAGTATCTCATCAACCCTGCGGCTTACCGTGCTGGTACGCTGATGCCGTCCTTTTGGCCGGCCGGGAAGTCTTTCAATCCCACGATTCTCGGCGGCGATACCGACAAGCAGATCGCTTCGATCTTCAAGTTCGTCGAAAGCGCCAACGGCGAACCCGAAGGTTTTCCCCAGAACCGTAACGGAGAGTTCGAGATCGTGCCTAAGGATCGGCCCGTCGTGCAGCGCGCCTTCACCGATGGCATCGGCGTCCGCGCCATCCTCGTCGGCTTCCCGACCGGCGTACACCTCGCCTATGACGGCGACAAGGGTGGCCCCGGACTCGCGTGGAAGGGGCGTTTCTTCGACGCGTACCTGACTTGGTATTCGCGCTTCCCGACCTTCGAGAAGCCCATCGGCGAGCAGGTCGTCGCCTGGCCCAAGCCCGCCGGCCGCTTCCTCGGCTATCGTCTCGACGCCAAGGGCAACCCCACGTTCCTCAATGAGCAGGGTGGCGTGAAGGTCGAAGAGACCTATGAAGGCATCGAGAACGGTCTTCGCCGCACCGTCATCTGGGCGCCGACCCCGGACTTCACGCCGGCCATCACGCATCCCCCCGGGATGATCGTCGACGTGAAAGAATCCTCCGCCCAAGGCCGGCGCGTCTTCACCTATCTCTGGAAATGAAAGCCACGTTCGTAGCCGTCCTCGCCGTCGCCTCGCTTTCCGCGGCGTCCTATGACATCGCCGACATCCTGACCGCCAGCACCGCGGCGGACACGCGTGCCAAGGATTGGAAGCCGGGCGACGGCCTGGCGCTGGAGGTCAGCGGCATGGATTGGACCGCCGAAGGCAAACTCGCGCTCTCGATCCGCAAGGGCGAGGTCTGGGTGCTCGACGGCGTCCTCGACGCCAAGCCGAACAAGGTCAGCTACAAGCTCTTCGCCTCCGGCCTGCATGAGCCCCTCGGACTGCTGCGCGACGGCAAGGACCTGCTCGTCACCCAGCGCACCGAGACCACGCGCCTGCGCGACACCGACGGCGACGGCGTCGCCGACGAATACCTCACCGCCGGCGCCGGCTGGAACGTCTCCGGCTCCTATCACGGTTATGCCTACGGCCCCAAGCGCGACGGGCAGGGTCAGCTCTGGGTCACGCTCAACGTCGACATGGGCGACCACTCCGACAACAAGGCGCCTTGGCGCGGCTGGGGCGGCGTCCTCGGAAGGGACGGCAAGTTCGTCCCCATGGTGGCCGGCATGCGTTCGCCTTGCGGACTCGGCACGAACCTCGCCGGCGACATGTTCTGCGTCGACCAGCAAGGGACCTGGATCCCGACCACCCCGATCTACCATCTGCGCAAGGGCGCGTTCTTCCTGAACCCCGAAGGCATCGCCTCCGAGAAACTGCCGGAGTCGCCGCTCAAGCTTTCCGCCAAGATTCCTGACAAGCGTCCGTACCCCGAAGCCCTCAAGGCCCTGCCCGAGATGCGGCCGCCCGCGGTCTGGATGCCTTATAACAAAGTCGGCCGCAGCGGCACCGACCTCGTCACGTGCGACGCCGGCGGCAAGTTCGGCTCGTTTGACGGCCAGATGTTCGTGGCCGAGTTCACCGACGCCAAGGTCAGCCGTGTCTTCATGGAGAAGGTCGAGGGCGAGTACCAAGGGGCCTGTTTCCCGTTCGTCGGCGGTTTCGCCTCCGGCATCGTGCGACTCAGCTTCGCCCCGGACGGCTCGCTCATGGTCGGCATGACCAGCCGAGGCTGGTCCTCGCTCGGCACCAAGGCCTACGGCCTGCAGCGCCTGCGTTACAACGGCACCGTGCCCTTCGCCATCAAGGAGATGAAGGCCAAGCCCGACGGCTTCGAGCTCACCTTCACCAAGCCCGTCGACGTCGCCCGTGCCGGAGACGTCGCGTCGTACCGCATGACCAACTACACGCTCTTCTATTCGGGCGCTTACGGAAGCGACGAGATCCAGGCGGCCGCCAACGGCATCGTCTCGGCCAGGGTCGCCGCGGACGGACTCAGCGTGCGCCTCAAGGTCGACGGCCTCCGCGAGCTTTACATCCACGAGCTGCATGCCGACGGCCT
>CAIXQT010000232.1 GCA_903921665.1 uncultured Opitutia bacterium | reverse complement strand
CTCCAAGCCCGGCGAATTCATCGAAGTCCCTGACCTCTCGCACATGAACCCGCCGCCCACGAAGTACAGCCCCCACCTCTGCTGGGTGCCGTACGACATGGACAACTCCAACGGCGGCCAGATCTGGGTTCCCGCCAACAAGGGTAAGTGGGGCCCGTTCGAAGGCCGCATGCTTTACCTGTCCTACGGAAAGTCCTCGCTCTTCGCCGTCCTCCAGGAACGCGTCGGCGACATCCCGCAGGGCGGCGTGGTCAAGTTCCCGCTCAAGTTCACTTCCGGCATCATGCGCGCCCGCTTCAACCCGGCGGACGGCCAGCTCTATGTCTCCGGCCTCAAAGGCTGGCAGACCAACGGCGTGAAGGACGGCGCGATCCATCGCGTGCGCTACACCGGTAAGTCCGTGACCATGCAGGAATCCCTCCACGTCTCCAAGCAGGGCATCACCATCGGCTTCACCGGCGCCCTCGACAAGAAGACCGCCTCGGACCTCCAGAACTGGTCGATCGAGCATTACAACTACCTCTGGTCCAGCGCCTACGGCTCGGCCGAATACAAGGTCAGCAAGCCCACGGAAAAGGGCACCGAATCCGTCGCGATCAAGTCGGTGAAGCTCTCTGACGACGGCAAGACGGTGTTCCTCGAAGTCCCCGGCCTCGTGCCGGTGATGCAGATGCGCATCAAGATGAACGTGAAGGCCGTCGACGGATCCCGCGTCCCGGATGACATCGGCAGCACGATCAACGTCGTCCCGGAGAAGGAAGGCCAGGACTACCGCAGCTTCGCCAAGTAAGTAAGGCGAAAGCCCTATGATGAAAGGCCCGGTTCACGCCGGGCCTTTTTGTTGGGGGCTTGCCTGACGACAGGAATACCTCCCAATAGGAAGCGTCCCGCCGCCATGTCTTTCCGCCGCCTTCTCTGCCTGCTCGCCGCGTCCGTCGCGACCACCCTTGCCGCCCAGGATCTGCCCGGGCTCAAGGTCACCTTCACCGCCGCGGGCAAGGCCGACGTGCGCGCCGACCGCCTGCTTGCCCTCTATGTCCCGGCCGGCCAAGCCCCGACGCCCTTCCTGCCTGCCGGACCCTTCGCCGTTAAATGGGAAGGCGACCTGCAGTCGCCGTTGCGCGGCACCTTCAAGCTCAGCGCGGAATCCTCCGGCAAATTCAAGCTCAGCCTCAACGGCCAGCCGTTGCTCGACGGCCCTGGACTGAAGACCGTCCAGCTCAACAAGGGCGCCAACCGCATCGTCGCCGAGATCGCCAGCGCGGACAAGGGCGACACCTTCGTGCGACTGAACTGGTCCTCGAAAGATTTCCCGCTGGAACCCGTACCGCCGACGATCCTGACGCACCCGGCCGACAAGGACCTCGACGCCGCCACGCAGCGTCGCGAAGGCCGTCTGCTCTTCGCCCAGATGAACTGCGCGGCCTGCCACGCCGACGCCTCCCTGCTGCCCGTCAAAGGCACGGGCATGCCGGAGCACGGCCAGAACGCGCCGCTGCTCGCGGACCTCGGCACGAAATACAAGACGCCCTTCATCGCCGACTGGATCTTGGATCCCCACGCCATCCGTCCCCACACGCTGATGCCGAAAATCTTCGCCGGCGAAGGCGCCGAACAGAAGTCCGCCGACCTTGCCGCGATGCTTACCCAAGGCACCGCACCCAAGGAAACCGCCCTCGACCTGAAGCTCGCGCCGCAAGGCGGCGCGCTTTTCGCTAACCTCGGCTGCATCGGCTGTCACCAACGCCCGGACGCCGAGGCCAAGGACGCCCATGACCGCATTCCGCTCGGGCATGTCGGCGACAAGTGGCGCGCCGCCGCCTTGACCGAATTCCTCAAGGATCCGGCCAAGAATTATCCGAGCACGCGCATGCCGCACTTCCGCCTGGAAGACGCGGAAGCCACGCAGCTCGCCGCCTATCTCATCACCAACAGCCGCATGGTGAAGCGCCAAGCCATCGCCGGCGACGCCACCCGCGGAGCGGCGCTCCTCGTCAGCGCCGGCTGCCTCAATTGCCATGCCGGCATGCCG
>CAIXQT010000231.1 GCA_903921665.1 uncultured Opitutia bacterium | reverse complement strand
GTCCATCCAGGACAACCTCCTCGCCCGCGCCAAGGCGCATCGCGCGGCCAACACGCGCGAGATCGACACCTTCGAGGAACTGAAGGCCTACTTCACCGCCAAGAATCCGGAGCGCCCGGAAATCCATGGCGGCTTCGCGCTTTGCCACTGGAACGGTTCCAAGGCCGTCGAGAAGCGCCTCAAGGAAGAGCTCAAGGTCACCATCCGTTGCATCCCGCTCGACGCCAAGGACGAGCAGGGCAAGTGCGTCGTCACCGGCGAGCCCAGCGCTCGCCGCGTGGTGATGGCGAAGGCTTACTGATCGGCCTTCCGGACGATCAGAGGGACAGAGGTAGGGACAGCACCACGTGCTGTCCTTTTATTTTCATGGTCTCTCCTTACCCGCCGGTCGCGCCGGCCTCGCCGTCGTTGAACTTCAGGCGGAGCTTGCGGCCCTTGGTCACGCCCTTGCTGGTCGAGATCACGGTACCGTCTTCGGCGCGGACGATCGAGTAACCGCGGGAGAGGATGGATTCGAAGCCGGCTGACTGCAGACGTTTGCCAAGCTGGTTCAGTTTCTCGCGCGTGACGCCGAGGCGGGCCTTTGGCGAGAGGCGGTGCAGCTCGCTCCCGAGTTCGGAGATGCGATGACGGTACTCGGCCACGACTTCCTGAGCGGCCCCGTCGAGGCGTTCATTGAGGAGGTCAAGGTCCTGGAAAAGCGACTGGAGCTTCGCCTTGGGAGAGTGGCGGGCCAGCTCGGCCGCGAGGAGCTTCAGCTTTTCGCGCAGCTTGATCTGGCCGGAGACGATGAGCTCGGCCGCGGCGGTCGGCGTCTCGGCGCGCTTATCGGCGGCGAAGTCGCACAACGTGAAATCCGTCTGGTGACCGACGGCCGAGATGACCGGGGTCTTGCTGGCGCGGACGGCGCGCACGAGGCCTTCGTCGTTGAAGCCCCAGAGGTCTTCCATCGAGCCTCCGCCGCGACCGACCACGATGAGGTCGATCCCGGGGATGGCGTTGGCGAGTTTGAGGCCGTTGGTCACGGAGCCGGGACAGGTCTCGCCCTGGACGCGGGCGGGCACGAGCCAGGCCGTCCCGCTCCAGCCGCGGGTCTTGAGCACTTCGGTGAAGTCATGCCAGACCGCGCCGCTCTCGGAGGTCACGAACGCGACGACCTTCGGGAAGTCGGGCAGGGGACGCTTGTTCGCTTCGTCGAAGAGCCCTTCCGCCTTCAGCTTCTCCTGTAGTTCCTTGAACTTCTGGAACAGGTCGCCCTCGCCGGCCGGCTTCATGGAGTCGACCATCAGCGAAAGCTTTCCGGAAGGCGCGTAGATGTCGGCCTTGGCCTTGACGATGACTTTCACGCCGTCGCCGAGCGGGAACTTCACCCAGCGGGCCTGGTAGCTGAGCAACACGCAGGCGAGCGTCGCGCCGCTGTCCTTGATCGAGAAGTAATGGTGCCCCGACGAGTAGTGCTTGTAGCCCGAGATCTCGCCGACGACTTCGACCGTCCCGATGCGGTTCACCGTGCCCTTGAGGACATCGGAGAGTTC
>CAIXQT010000230.1 GCA_903921665.1 uncultured Opitutia bacterium | reverse complement strand
GCAAGCTCGCCGTGAACTTCAAGCTGCGCGACTGGCTCTTCTCGCGTCAGCGCTACTGGGGCGAGCCCTTCCCGCTCCTCTGGGTCTCCCGCGAAGACTACGCCAAGATCCCGGCCGACTCCGAAGTGCGCGAGTTCCTCCCGAAGGAACCCGTCACCTGCCAGCTCAACGGCGTCGAAGTCTGCGCCGTACCGCTGACCTCCAAGCAGCTCCCGCTCACCTTGCCTCAGGTCAAATCCTACCAGCCCTCCCCGACCGGCGATTCACCGCTCTCGAAGGAACCCGAGTGGACCGAAGTCTGGTACGACGTCGCTTCCGGCGCCACCGTCTCGCAGTCCAAGCCGCAGCCGGGTCCGCTCTGGATCAAGGCTTCGCGCGAGACCAACACGATGCCGCAGTGGGCTGGCTCCTGCTGGTACTACCTGCGCTACATCGACCCCAAGAACGCCGATGCCCTTGCCTCCAAGGCCGACCTGGAATACTGGGGCTGTCCCGACTTCTACATCGGCGGCGCCGAGCACGCCGTGCTCCACCTCTTGTACGCGCGCTTCTGGCATCGCTTCCTCCACGAGATCGGCGTCCTCCCGACCGCAGAACCCTTCAAGAAGCTCTTCCACCAAGGCCTCATCATGGGCGAGGACGGCGAGAAGATGTCCAAGAGCCGCGGCAACGTCGTGAACCCGGACGCCATCGTCAAGGACCACGGCGCCGACGCGCTCCGCATGTACCTCATGTTCCTCGGACCGCTCGAGGCCTCCAAGCCTTGGAACTCCGACGGCATCATCGGTATCACCCGCTTCCTCCGTCGCCTCTGGCGTCTGGCGGTCGACGAGAACACCGGCAAGGTCTCGACGAAGATCAGCGCCGACGGCGCCGAATCCGAGGACCTCGTCCGCGAACTTCACCGGACCATCCAGAAGGTCGAGAAGGACATCGAGACCCTGCAGTTCAACACCGCCATCTCGCAGATGATGATCCTCATGAACGTCGCCGAGAAGTCGCCGGCCCTGCGCCGCGCGACGGTCGTGGACTTCGTGCGCCTCGCCGCGCCGTTCGCCCCGCACGTGTGCGAGGAGATCTGGGCCCGCCTCGGACATAAGGAAAGCGTCACCGCCGCCGGCTGGCCCAAGCTCGACGCCTCCAAGCTCATCGAGACCACCGTAGAGGTCATCTTCCAGGTCAACGGCAAGGTCCGTGCTACCGCCAAGGTCGCCAAGGATATCTCCAAGGACGCCCTGCTCGCGCTGGCCAAGGCTAACGCCGACGTGATCAAGTTCACCGACGGCAAGCCCGTCGTGAAGGAGATCGTCGTGCCGGGCAAACTGGTGAACATCGTCGTCGCCGGCTAAGCATAAAGCACGACGCCAATAAAAAGGGCCCCTTCACGGGGCCCTTTTCTTTTACCAGGATGACGAGGCTTACTTGGCCTCGGCTTCGGCGATGTCTTCCATCTTCACCGGCTCCATACGCGGGACGAGCACATGGATGATGAGGAGGCCGATGAGGTAGGCCGAACCGGCGATGAACCAAAGGATGGCGTAGGAGCCCGTGCGATGGAGCACTTCGCCGACCACGAGGGCGAGCAGCATGCCGCCGACCGCGCCGGCCATGCCGCCGATGCCGACGACGGAACCCACGGCCTTACGAGGGAACATGTCGGAAGCCAGGGTGAAGATGTTGGCCGACCAACCCTGGTGCGCGGCCGCGGCGAGCGACACGAGGAAGACCGCCGGCCACATGCCGACGTCGTTGACGAAGACGATCGGAATGACGCTGACGGCGCAGATGCCCATCGCGGTCTTACGGGCCGCGTTGACCGACCAGCCGGCCTTGATCAGACGACCGGAGATCCAGCCGCCACCGATGCTGCCGACGTCTGCGATCAGGTAGATCGTGACGAGCGGCAGACCGATGTTCTTGAGGTCGACGCCGTGCTGCTTGTTCAGGAAGCCCGGGATCCAGAAGAGATAAAGCCACCAGACCGGATCGGTCATGAACTTGCCGAGCGCGAAGGCCCAAGTCTGACGGAACCTCAGCAGGCTTAGCCAGCTGACCTTACCCTGCTCGTCAGGCGGATCGGATTCGATGTGCGCGAGTTCGGCTTGGGTGATAGTCGGGTGTTCGCGCGGTGCGTGGTAGGCGATCGCCCACCAGACGACCCAGACGAAGCCGATGGCGCCGGTGATGATGAAGGCCCACTGCCAGCCCCAGGTCACGGCGATCCAGGGTACGATGAGGGGGGCACCCAGGGCGCCGATGTTGGTACCGGAATTGAAGATACCCGTCGCGAGGGCGCGCTCCTTCTTGGGGAACCATTCGGCGGTCGCCTTGATCGAGGCCGGGAAATTGCCCGCCTCACCGAGGCCGAGGAGGAAGCGCATCAGGGCGAAGCCGGCGGCCGCACCGGTCAGCGTCACGAAGGCGAAGCCGGTCTTGGCATCGATCTGCATCCAAGGGAGGCTGAAGGCCGGCAACAGGTGGGCAAAGCCGTGGCCGATAGCCGCCAGGCTCCAAAGACCGACGAAGATGATGAAGCCCTTTTTGATCCCGATGCGGTCGATGATACGTCCCGAGAGCACCATGCCGATGGCGTAGGCGAACTGGAAGCTGAAGACGATGGCCGCATAGGTCCGCTCATCCCACGCAAACTCCTTCTCCAGGGCAGGCTTCAGGAGGCCGATGACCTGTCGGTCGATGTAATTGATCGTGGCGGCGAAGAACAATAGCGCGCAGATGATCCAGCGCTTGTTGCCGATTTTTCCAAGGGCTTCTCTCATAAATAGGGCTGCGGCTACCAAACGCCGATTTTCAGGTAAGTCCACCCCAGAAGTCCTGTTGACGGAACACCTCCATAAAGCCAGTAATTACGGAGAATATCCCCATGACGAAGCCGCGCATCCTCCTCACGACCACCTCCTTCCAGGACACCCCGGGAGAACACCACAAGATGCTCGCCGAAACGGGCTGGGAAGTGGTCACCGCCCGCGGGCCGCTCAACGAACCCGACACGCTCGCGTTGATGGGTCAGTTCGACGGCTACATCTGCGGCGACGACATGATCACGGCCGCGGTGATCGAGAAGGCCCTCCCCCGCCTCAAGGTCGTCTCGAAGTACGGCATCGGCGTCGACAAGATCGACGTGAAGACCCTCACCGCCAAGGGCATCCCCCTGCTCTTCACCCCCGGCGTCAACCACACCACGGTCGCGGAGCACACGTTCCTCCTGCTGCTCGCCATGGAGAAGAACTTCTACTTCCATACCGACTCCACCCGCTCCGGCGGCTGGAAGCGCAAGACGGGCCACGAGCTGCTCGACAAGACCATCGGCATCATCGGCATGGGCCGCATCGGCAAGGAAGTCGCCATCCGCGCCCGCGCCTTCGGCATGAAGGTCGTCGGCTTCGACCTCTATTGGGACGACAAGTTCGCCGCCCAGTACGACGTGAAGCGCGCCGCCACGATGGACGAGGTCTTCGGCGTCGCCGACTACCTCTCGCTGCATACCAACCTGACCCCTGAGACCCGCGACCTGATCCGCGCCGAGAACATCGCCAAGATGAAGAAAGGCGTGCTCATCCTGAACTGCGCCCGCGGCGAGATTGTCCACACCGACGACATCGCGGCCGCGCTGAAGTCCGGCCAGGTCGGCGGCTATGGCACCGACGTGCTCGACGAAGAACCGCCGCGCGCCGACCACCCGCTCACCAACCTCCCGAACTGCGTCGTCACGCCGCACATCGGTTCCCGCACGGCCGAAAGCGTCCAGCGCCAGGCCGTCGCCGCCGTCACCAACCTCATCCGCGCGATGCACGGCGAAAAGCCGCTCGCCCAGATCAACCCGGAAGTCCCGGTGAAGAAGGTCGTCTAATCTCGCACCCGAAACCTTACCCATGAGCGAAGTCTTCCACGTCATCCCGCGCGCCGCCCACGAGGCGCTTGTCACCGCCGCCTACGTCAAGCGCGGCTTCGGCGCCAAGGAATCGGCCCAGGCCGCCCAGATGGCCAGCATGGCCACGCACCACGGCATCCGCACGCACAACGCCCTCAAGGCGCTGCACCTCGACGAACTCTTCGGCT
>CAIXQT010000229.1 GCA_903921665.1 uncultured Opitutia bacterium | reverse complement strand
TGGTCCTTGTCGGCCCCGGCATCACTCCCGGTACCACGATTAATACCGTCAACGGCGACGGTACCACGCTCGTCCTGAGCGCGGCTACCACGGCCGCCGGCTCCGCCGGCGTCGGTTCCGCCTACACGCCCCAGGTCCAGCTCGCGTCGATGGCCACGACTTCGGGTAGCAATACGGTCACCTTCACGAACATCGCGGGTCTCTCGGCTGGCATGGTCATCGCTGGTCCGGGCATCCCGGCTGGTTCGACGATCACGTCGGTCGGTACGGGCACGCTGACGATCAGCTCCCTCGCCACCGCCACCGCCACCGCCCAGACGGGGTACGGCTTCTCCACGCCGGTCGCGCTCAACGGACTCGCCACGACGCTTTCGGGTAACACGGTCACCGTCGCCAGCACTACGGGCCTCGTCCCGGGCATGCTCGTCTCCGGTCCTGGTATCCCGTCGGGCGCCCGCGTTGGCGCGGTCTTGACCGCGACCACGTTCACCACCGTGACGGAAGCCAATGCCGTCCTCAACGCCAATGCCACCACCTCGGCTGGTACGGGCATCGCGGGTCAGTCCTACTTCGGCAAGACCTCGGCGGCCACCACGATCGCGGGTCTCGTCGAACAGTACGGGCTCCAGCTCGGCGGTAATCTCACCCTGACCAACGCGGCGGACACCCTCCGTCTCGTCGGCGGCGGCCTGATCATGAACGGCACCGGCACGTCCGGACCGGTCGTTTCCGGCAGCGGCCGCATCCTCTTCGGCAGCGCGACCTCGTCGCTGAGCTTCTCGCCGGCGGACGCTTACGTCTTCGTCAGGGAAGGGCAGACCGGCACGACCTCGGCCATCAACGCCAACTTCACCTCGGCCGACTTCATCAAGTCCGGCGCCGGCAACCTCGTCCTCGGCGGTTCCGCCAACGTGATGCCGGTGCCGATCACGGGCACTTCGGTCCTCCGAACCCTCTTTGTCCAGGAAGGCTCGCTGAGCTTCGCCGGGGCTAGCTCCGTCCCGACGGGCGGCGGCACGTCCAACGCCAGCGTCAACCTCCAGGTCAACGATACCGGTACCCTCGACCTCAACGGCCTCGGCCTCACCTTCGGTAGCTTGGCGGGCACGGGCTTCGTCACGAACAACAACGCCTCGGCGAGCACGCTGACCCTCCGGACCGGCTACGGTCAGACCGGTCAGGTCTTCACCGGCGTCATCCGCGACGGTGCCGGCTCCGTCGCCCTCGTGAAGTCGGGCTTCGGCACGACCACGATTTCCACGCCGCTTTCCATCGGCAACGAAGTAGGCGCCAACGCCTACTCCGGCGGCACGACCATCAACGCCGGCTATATCCAGACCGCCAACGTCGGCGGCCTGATTCAGACGGGTCTCTCGAACAGCGCGGTCAGCGGACGCCTCATCGTCAACAACCCGCTCGGCCTCGGCACCGGCCCCATCACGCTCGCGGGCGGCATCCTTTCCTTCGGTAACACCGTCGGCGTGGAAGTCGTGGCGGGTCTTAACGCCCAGCAGTTCGGCGCGGGCAACGGTTACGACCTCACCGTCGCCGCCCTCAATAACTTCGGCACGGCCAACGTGACTTCGATCATCGACGGTCCGACCGCTGGCGCCACCGCGGTCATCAATAACCTCACGGTCAACTCCACCGGGGTCTCCTTCGCGGGCGGCGCCCAGAGCATCACCCAGTTCGGCGTGACCATCGCGGGTACCGCCACCTTCACCCAGCCGGTCACCACGCTGACCGTCGGTTACCAGATCGGCGGCACCACCGCCGGCGCCTTCACCCTGGCGGGCGACATCGTCGCCAACAACGGCACGGGCACCATCGTCAAGTCCGGCCCGGGCTCGCTCTTCCTCCACGAATGGAACCAGACGGCC
>CAIXQT010000228.1 GCA_903921665.1 uncultured Opitutia bacterium | reverse complement strand
CGCCGAAAGCCTGGCCGATCGACACGAGGGACATGCCGGTGAGCTGGGTGGCGAGGTACATGGCGACCTGACGGGGGAAAGCGATATTCTGCATGCGACGCTTGGACGTCATGTCCGACATCTGGATGCGATAGTGTTCGGCGACCTTACGCTGGATGACTTCGGCCGTGAGCGTATGGCTGGCTTCCTCGACGAGGATGTCATGGAGCAGCTTCTCGACCTGGGCGAGCTCGAGGGGCTTGCGGGTCATGCCGGTCAGGCCGACGATACGGGTGACGGCGCCTTCGAGGTTACGGACGTTACGGGCGATGCGGGAAGCGATGAACTCGGCGATCTCAGGCTGGAGGTCGAGGCCGCGGGCGGCGGCCTTCTTGCGGAGGATCGCGATACGGGTCTCGAGGCCGGGGGCCTGGATGGAGGCGACCATGCCCCACTGGAAACGGGAGACGAGGCGCTCCTGGAGCTTGGCGATCTCCGAAGCCGGGCGGTCGCTCGTGAGCACCACCTGCTTATGGTTGTTATGCAGCTCGTTGAAGGTGTGGAAGAACTCGTCCTGCGTGGACTCCTTGCCAGCGAGGAAATGGATGTCGTCGATCAGCAGCAGGTCGAGTTCGCGGTAACGGCGACGGAAGGCGGCGACGCTGCCGGTCTGCAGGGCCTGGATGAAATCGTTGGTGAACGTCTCGGACGAGATGTAGGCGATGCGGGCCTGCGGGTTGGCGGCGTAGACCGAGTGGGCGATCGCGTGCATCAGGTGGGTCTTGCCGAGACCGGTCGGACCGTGGATGAAGAGCGGGTTGTAGTAGTGGCCGGGCTCCTTGGCGACGGCGAGCGAGGCGCCATGGGCCATCTCATTTTCCGGACCGACGATGAAATTGTCGAACGTGTTGGTCGCCTTGATCGCCGGAGCCGGCGAAGCCGTCGCGGCCTGACGCGAAGAACGGGCGACCGGCGCAGGCGCGGGAGCGGCTTCACGAGAAGCGTCGACCGAAGCGGTCAGACGGTAGTCCATGTTACGTCCGGCGACGAGCGTGAGCTGACGACGCAGCACTTCACCGTAGTTGCTGTTGACCCAAGCTTCGGTCAGCACGGAAGGGGCTTCGAGGACGAGCACTTTGCCTTCGATGATGCTCAGAGGCTGCAGAGAAGAGATCCAGGTTTCGAAGTCGGCACGAGGAAGCGTGTTACGGAGTTCGCTTTTTGCGGTCTCCCAAAGGGATAGGTGGCTGACGGAAGGGGACATGAGAAAGGGGGAGGGTTGAGAAAGGTTGTTCACAGGCTCTTTGGAAGCCCGAAAATGAGGTATTTTTGTAAAAGGGGTGTTAATGAAACGGCCTTGGGATTTTAACTGCTTCCGTGCCAAGTGAGTGGCCGAAGTCATGTGCCGCGTAAGTCGTTGATGAGATGGATCTTGAGAGGTTAAAAGTTGGTTTCCTCCATTTAGTCTCCAGCGGAGGGGCCGGCTTCGATCCGTGGGGGGCGAATCGGGTGGCATTTGTGAACGCGCGGAGACGAGGGACAAGAGCAAGCCCTGCACAGGTTATTAACAGGACCCCTGTAGATAAGAAAGTGAGGTTTCTGTTGCACGACCGTCACACCTTCACCGTCACCTTGCGAATAGGGGTTTTAATTCACTTCACGGATTCCGCGAGGTGCTCGTCACGGAGCCGGCGCAGGTCATCCAAAGTCAGACAGTGGCGGAGACGGTCGCGGAGTTTACGCGAGCCAGGCAGCCCATGGGTCAGCGGATGCATCCGGTCGAGCATCCACCGCACATCGCGCGTGCCCAAGCGGCTGGCATGCACCTCGATGGTGAGTTCGGCCAAGCGAATCATGCAATCCCAGCGCTGCTGCATGCCGATTTCGGCGGCGGACCCTTCCCTACCCTCCATCGCGGCCTTGATCTGGGCGAAAATCCAGGGATTCCCCAGCGCCGCCCGGCCGATCATCAGCCCGGAGACTCCGGTCTCTCGCCGGCGGAGGAGCGCCGAAGCTCCGTCCTTCACATCGCCGTTACCGATCACGGGAATATCGACCGCCGCCGCCACCTTACCGATCCAGCCCCAATGGGCCTCGCCGGAGTACCCCTGCTCCTTCGTACGTCCGTGGACCGCCAAGGCCTCGACGCCGAGCTCCTGCAAGCGGCCGGCGACCTCGACGGCCACGATGGTGGCATGATCCCAACCTAGGCGCATCTTGGCGGTGAGGGGCACGTCAGGAATCGCATCCTTCACGGCCTTGACGAGATCGTAGAGCAACGGCGTGCAGCGCAGCAGACCCGAGCCGGCGTTCTGTTCGATGACCTTATGAGCCGGGCAACCGAAATTGAGATCGAGGAAGTCGGGCCGCATGCGCTCGCAGACCAGCCGGGCGGCCTTGGCCATCGAAGCCGGCGTGGCGCCGAAGATCTGGACGCCCATCGGGCGCTGCCCTTCGGTGAAGTCGACCATTTCCCAGGCTTTGACGTTATCCCGGATCAGCGCCTCGGACTGCACGAACTCCGTGACCATCACGTCGGCGCCCTGCTCTTTGCAGAGCTGGCGGAAGGCCACGTCGGTGTGGCGGGCCATCGGCGCGAGGTAGAGCGGGAACTTGCCCTGCCCGAACCACGGCAGACGTGGCGCGACCTTGCTCACGGACGTCCGTCCTTCTTCTTCAGGCCTGCCTTGAGTTCGCGCCAGCGGGCGAGGCGTTCCGCGATCTGCGGCTCAGCGCCGGCGTCTCCGGGATGATAGAGCGAAAGCGGGCGGCTGAGGTATTCCTGTCCGCTGATGCCTTCGGGATAATCGTGGCTATATCGATAGGTGCCGCCGTTCCCGAGGCTCTTGTTCACGCTGTTATGCGCGTCCTTGAGGTGCAGCGGGACTTCCTGACGGGGCATGTTGCGCACGGCGTCCTTGGCCTCGGAGATCGCGACGGTGGTGCTGTTGCTCTTCGGCGAGAGCGCCAGGAAGAGCGTCGCATGCGCGAGGGCGTATTCGCATTCCGGCATGCCCACCATCTCGCAGGCCTGAAAGGCCGCGGTAGCCACGCCCAAGGCGCGGGAATCCGCCAAGCCGACGTCCTCCGAAGCGCAGATGACGAGGCGGCGGGCGATGAAGCGAGGCTCCTCCCCTCCTTCGAGCATCAGGAAGAGCCAATACAAAGCGGCATCAGGGTCGCCGCCGCGGACGGATTTGATGAAGGCCGAGGCGGTATCGTAATGATTGTCGCCTCCATCGTCGTAGCGGATCCGGCGTTCGCGGGCGAAGGAAGCCACGGCTTCATCGGTCACGCTGCCGAGGGCCGGCGCGGAAAGCACGAGGGTCTCGAGGCAGTTAAGGGCGCGGCGCAGGTCGCCCGAAGCCATCTCGGCGACCTGCTGGAGCACCTTCTCCGAAGCTTTGATACCGAGGGCGCCCAGACCGCGCTCGTTGTCTGCAAGGGCGGTACCCAGGAACGTGGCGATCTCCGGAGGCGACAGCGGGTCGAGACGGAAAAGATGACTGCGGCTGAGCAGCGCCGGGACGACATACAGCCCGGGGTTATGCGTCGTGCAGCCGATCAGGCGGACCACGCCGGCTTCGACGTCGGGCAGCAGCAGATCCTGCTGGGCCTTGTTGAAGCGATGGATCTCGTCGACCACCAGCACGGTCTTGCGCGAAGGCTGGCGGCGCGCGTCCGCCAGGATCTCGCGGAGCTCGGGCGTTCCGGAAAGCACGGCGTTGACGCGGACGACGAATGATTGCGTCTCGGCGGCGATGACTTCGGCCAAGGTGGTCTTCCCGCAACCGGGCGGGCCGTAGAAAAGCAGCGAGCCGAAGGTGTCGGCCTTGATCAGGCGAGGGAGCAAGGCTTCCGGGCCCAGCAAGCCGGCGTGTCCCACGACCTCCGCGAGGTTACGGGGGCGCATCCGCGAAGCCAGCGGGCGGCGGCGCTCGGGGATGGCATCGGGCACGCCTTGGCCGAGGCCAGGCAGCGCATCATCCGACCCAAGGCGCCGTTCAGCCACGACTTACTTCTCTTCCGCGAAGGGCACCAGATGGCAGTAAGGCTTCTTGCCCCGCAGCTGGTAGTACTTCTGGTGATATTCCTCCGCGCGCCAGAACTTCGGGGCGGGCTCGATCTGCGTGGCGATCGGGCGAGCGAACGCCTTGGCGAGCGTCAGCCCGATCTTCACGTCATCGGCGGTCTTCTTCTGTTCGGCGGAGTGCGTGAAGATCACGGAGCGATACTGGTCGCCGACATCCGGACCCTGGCGGTTCACCTGCGTCGGATCGTGCATCTTGAAGAAATACTCCACGAGCGTGCGGTAGGTCACCTTGGCGGGATCGAAGGTCACCTCGATGACCTCGGCATGGCCGGTACCCTTGGCGCAGATATCCTCATAGGTCGGATTCAAGGTCTTGCCGCCGGCATAGCCGCTCTCAGCCGAAAGGACTCCCGGAATCTTGGCGTATTGATATTCGACGCCCCAGAAACAACCGGCGCCGAAGGTGGCTTTCTCGAGCTTAGGGGGAGTGGTCATGGTCTTTTCGGAGGAAGGCTTGGAATCGGCGGCCAACAGGAGGCCGCAGGCGGCGCAGGCGATGAGCCCGGACTTCAGGAGGGTGAGCAGCTTGTTCATGGCGGGACAGCCCGAGATTGGGCGATTCCCTGACCGAAGCAAGGTGGGACGACGCTCAGGAGACCACTCCGCGTAAGGCGTCGGCCAAGGTTTCCAGCGGGTGCGGCTCGCGGGTCAGGCCGCGTTCCGGGGTGAGGTAGAAGGTATCGATCGCGAAACCCTGCTCGGTCGCGATATTCGCGAAGGTGATGGCGTAACCGGCCTCGCGGATGGCGCGACCGACCCGGAACAGCAGGCCCAACCGGTCATTGCACTGGACCTCGATGACCGTGCGGGCGAGGTCGACCTCATAGTAGACCTCGACCTTGGCCGCGAGCGGCACGAATGCCTTACGACGAGGAGCCGTCATGAGCGCGCGCTGCTCTTCGGCGGCCACGTCCTCCACCAGGTCGGTGCCTTCGAGCAAGGATTTCGCCAAGGCCGCGGTGAACCGCTCCTTGGAGGCCGCTTCTTTGCCGACGGGTAACACGACCTTGAAGAAGTCGATCGCGACGTCGTCGTCGCGCGAGAAGGCACGACAGGAGACGATGTTGATGCCGGCCACGGCGAACGCTCCGGCCATGCGACTGAAGAGACCGGCGCGATCCCACGTGACAACCGTGACAAGCGACTGGCCGGAACCGATGTCGTCATGCCACTCGACGATCGGCCGCAAGGAAACCTCGGCGTCGGCCTCGGAGACCGAAGCGATGAGGCGATGGATCATCCGCAGGTGATGGGCGGCGTCCTCGGCGGCGGCATGCAGATAATACCCCCGCGGCATGGTGGTGAAATGGGCCTCGACCTCGTCGGTTGGAACCTCGGCGCCCAGCAGCGCCGCCGTCGCGGCCCGCAGCGAAGCAATCAGGGCCACATGGTCGCCCTCCTCCTCCCCGGCGAGCTTGGCCAGCGTACGGCGATACAACGACCAATGCTGGCCGTCCTTGAAATCCGTCCAGAGGTCGGGCGAGGTCGCCCGGGCGTCGCAACGGGTGTGCACGAACAGGCTGCGCAGCACCTGCTCGTCGCCCATCAAGCGGGCGAACCGGTCGATATTGGCCGGGTCGTCGATATCATGACGCTGCCAATAGAGCCCCATGACGAGATGGTGACGGATGACGCCGGCCGCGATCTCGCGCTCCCGGGCGTCGAAGCCCAGTCGCTCGAGGATCTTATCGGCGATGGGCACGCCGCGTTCGGCGTGGCCTTCGATGCCGCCCGACTTCGCGATGTCGTGCAGGAACAGGATCGCGTAAAGTAGCGACGGCGCCTCGGAACCGAGGACGACGGCGCGATAGCGTTGATCGACGTCCGTCTCCCCGGCATAGATCGTATCCAGCTCCATCAGGCAGCGCAGGGTATGCACGTCGGCCGTCCACCGGTGGTAGAACTCGAACTGCACGAGGCAATGCAGCCCGGCGAACTCCGGCACGAGCCGGTAAAGCAACCCGTGCTCGCGCAGGGCATTGAGCGTGCCGTAGACCCGACCGCCCTCGGTGAGCATGGCGCGCAAGGCGCTGCTGGCCTCCTCGGACGTCGCCAGCGCAGGCGTCAGGAGATGGGCGCGTTCGCGGACGAGCAGGGAAAGCGCGCGATCGGGCCTGGCCTCGTGGATCTGGCAGATGCGGAACAACCGGACGAGGCGTCCCGGATCCTCCTCGAACACCAGGCGGTGCTCAGCGGTCACGGTTCCGCCAGGCACGACCCGGAGGCCGTCCATGATGAACGGAGCGCCCCACCCTTCGGGCTCGGGCTCGCCCATCACCGCCCCTTCGACGATTTCGGCGCAACGGCGGACATGGTCCGCCGCGTCGAAATACTCCCGCATCATCCCGCCGATCCGCTCGGTCAGCGTGCCACGATACCCGAGGCCTTGGGACATCGTATCCTGACGTTCCAACGAAAGTTGCTCGGTCGGACGGGTGACCTGGAAATGCAGTTCGCAACGCAGGCGCAGGAGCACCTGCTTGGCTTCCTCGAACTTCTGGAGATCGACCGAAGGCAGGAAACCGGAAGCGGCGAGTCCGCCCGGGCCGACGCCGTTGCGGGCGGTGCGGGCGATCCAGACGCACCCTTGCACGTCACGGAGGGCGCCGACGCCATTCTTAAGGTCAGGCTCCTGGAGGTAGGCGCTACCGCCGGCTTTTTCGCGACGTTTCCGCTGAGATTCCACGATCGCCCGCGCGAACGGCTTCCACGCCTGCCCTGAAAGCAGCGCAGCCGTCTTCGCCTCGAGCTGCGCATAGAGCTCCGGCGAACCGCACAGATGACGCGTCTCGAGCAACGCGACATGCAGATGGAGGTCGTCTTTGGCGTAATTGGTAGATTCGGTGACGGTACGAACGGATTGGCCTACCTTGAGGCCGAGATCCCAGAGCGGATAAAGGATGGCTTCGACGAGCGCCTTGGTGGCGGCGGAGTGTCGCGGCACGAGCACCAGCAGGTCGATGTCACTCAACGGGCAAAGCTCGGCGCGCCCGTAGCCACCCGTGGCGACGAGGCTGATCGCCGCGGCGGCGGGACCGGCCTTCAGGAAGAGCGCGTCGAAAAGGATGTCGATCGCGTCGGAACGAAGCTTGGCGACTTCGCCGCCGAGCAGGCCGGCGCGATGGGCGGCCAGCTGCAGCTCGCGCGCCTCGGCGAGGAAGAGCTTGGCCCGAGGCACGAACTCTCCCTCCAAGGCGGCCTGACCGGCCAGTCCGTGCTGCAGCGCGGCGCGACGTAGCAGGACGGCGGAGGACTCGTATTCGGGCGACATGCGGCGAATTCAACGTGAAGGAAAAGCCTCCGGCGTTCAAGGGTGATTGCCATCCCGGAGGATTCCTTCTTATTGACGCCATGGAATCTTGGCTGACCGACTTCTGGTCTCACCTGCACACCGCCGAAGGGCTCCGCCAGACCGTCCAGACGGGTGGCATCGGACTCATGTGCCTGATCATCTTCGCCGAGACCGGATTGCTGGCGGGCTTCTTCCTGCCCGGAGACTCCCTGCTCGTCACCGCCGGAGTGCTCACCATCGCGAACGGCGACCGCCCAGCGTATTTCGACCCATGGGTGGTCACCGGCGCACTGACCGTCGCGGCCATCGTCGGCGACCAGACGGGCTACTGGCTGGGTCGCAGATACGGTCACGTCATGGAAGCGAAGCCCGACAGCTGGTGGTTTAAGCGACGCCACCTCGTCGCCGCCCGCGCCTATTTCGCGGAGAAAGGCCCGCTCGCGATCGTGCTCGCTCGGTTCGTGCCGCTGATGCGGACCTTCGTCCCCTTCGCCGCCGGTATGGGCGACATGCCCGCCGGACGCTTCCTGCGCTGGAACACGCTCGGCGGCATCCTCTGGATCAATTCGCTCATCTGGCTGGGCCACTGGCTCGGCGGCACGCCCCTGGCCGACCAACTGCACAAGGTCATCCTGATCGTGGTCGTGGTCTCCTTCATCCCCGTCATCTGGACGGCGGCGAAGCGTCTGCTCACTTCCCGACAGGAAACCAGAACTTGAACGTCGTCCCGCCGGGACCGGTGGACTCGACGACGACGTCGCCGCGGTGATCGCGCATGATGCGCTTCACGATGGCCAGGCCAAGACCGGTACCATCTTCGCGGCTGGTGAAGAAAGATTCGAAGATCTTGGGCAAGATCTCCTGAGGGATGCCCGTGCCGGCGTCGGTGATCCGCACGACGACGACTTCCCCTTGCGGACCGGGTTCGACGCCGATGTGCAAGGTGAGCAGGCCGCCGCCGGTCATGGCCTGGACGCCGTTCATCATCAGGTTCAGGAAGACCTGCTGGATCTGACCTGGATTACCTTCGACGGCCGGGATGACCTGGTCGCCGTGAATTTCGACCTTCACCCCGAGCTGCTGAAGCTTGAGGCGAAGCAGGAGCGCGGCGTTCTCGGTCGCCTTACGCAGGTCGACGATCCGGAATGCGCCGGACTGGGCCTTGCTCATGCCCAGCACGCGGGAGACGACGCCCTCCATGTGGGCGATCTTCTCGCGCATGACGCCGAGATCTTCCATCTTGGGGTCATCGGAAGCCATGCCTTGGGCCAGCGTGTCGGAAAGCAGCTTCATCACCGTCAGCGGGTTGCGGATCTCGTGCGCGACCTCGGCCGAAAGCAGACCGAGGGCGGTGAGGCGTTCGCTGCGGCGCAAGCCTTCTTCCACCGTGAAGACCTTGGCGTAAAGACGGGCGTTCTGGATCGACGAAGCGCCGAACGAGGAAAGCGCCGTGACGAGATGCTTGTCGTCGTCGGAGAAGCGATACGCGCCCATCGCGACGCACATCAGCACGCCGAAGGTCTCATCTTCGTAGCGCACCGGCACGGCGAGCAGCGAAGATGAAGCCACCGGCTCGGAAAGCTTGGTGAACAGATGCTCCTCGGTCTTGCCGGCGAGCGGCACCACGACCGGACGACCACGCCCCACGACGGTACCGAGCGATGTCTGGTTCACCGCGATGCTCGCGGCGAGCTCGCTGCAGCTCAGGTCGCCGTCCAGGTGCTTCAGCAGCAGGACGTCGTCGACGATCTTGTAGTAAGCGCAGGCGCGGGCGCCGAGCAGGCCACGCGTATGGCGGGCAAGGTCCTGGGAGATACCCGGCTCGTCACGTTCGCGGGCGAGCCCCTGCGCAGCGCGCACCAAGGCCTCGAGCTGGGCGGCCTTGGAACGGAGCTGACGGAGCAGCCAGATACGGCCGACGGCCTTCGAGGCCTCGTTGGTGAGCAGAGCGAGGAAAGCGACGTCCTGCTCGCTGAAAGCGTCGAGGCGATCGGAGTCGCAATTCACCACGCCGATGACGTTGCCCATGAGCTCCATGGGGACGGCCAGTTCGGAACGGATGCCCTTGCGGATCTCGACGTAGCGGGGGTCCTTCGAGACGTCGGGGATACGCTGCGGCTTGGCGTAGAGCGCCACCCAACCGGTGATGCCCTGCCCTTGATCGATGATCTGGGTGGTCGAGGCGGCGTCCAGGCCGGTACTCACCTCGATGCGCAAAGAACCCGTGGCGGGCTCGACGAGCGCGATGGAGGCGCTCGAGGCGTTCAGGGTGCGGACGATCTCCTCGAGGATGAAGTCGAGCGCCTCGCGCGGGTCTTCCGTCGCGTTGACGAAGGCGCCGACGCGGTAAAGGCAGTCCAGGACGCGGGCGTCGCCGGGACGTTCCTGCGCTGGACGCGAGTGAGGCATGGCCTAGAGCGAGTGATCCATGTCGAGCGCCGGGGCGTCGACGGTGGTCTGGCCGATCATCACCGCGGGCACGCCGGCCACGCTGGTATGGGGGGCGACATCCTTGAGCACGACGGATCCGGCGCCAATCTTGGCGCCTTCGCCGATCGTGATATTGCCGAGGATCTTGGCCCCCGCGCCTACGAGCACGCCCGAACGGATCTTCGGGTGACGGTCGCCGCGGGCCTTGCCGGTGCCGCCGAGGGTGACCTCATGGAGGAAGGAGACATTATCCGCCACCACGCTGGTCTCGCCGGCGACGAAGCCGGTGGCGTGGTCGAGCAGGATGCCGACGCCGAAGCGCGCGGCGGGATGGATATCGACGCCCAGGTGCTCGGAGACGAGCGACTGGAGGTGCGTCGCGAGCTCTTTGCGGCCCGCTTTCCAAAGGGTATGCGCCAGCCGATGCGTCGAGATGGCGTGGAAACCTTTGTACCAAAGATAAGGGATGAGCGCATGCTCCGTCGCCGGATCGCGCTCAAGCGTGGCCCGGATGTCAGCACGCATCTGCGAGAGGACTTCGGGGTCGGCGGCGACGGCTTCGCCGAGGACGCGGAGGACGACCGGCAGATCCTGACCCGTCGGCGCGATGCGTTCGGCCAGGCGCTGGACGATGCCATCGCCGAAGCCAGCCCGGTCTAGGACATAGCGATGGAGCATCGGCGCCAGGGCTGGTTCGGCCTTGGCGACGACGGCAGCGCGGGCCTGCAGCTCCACCCAGAGGGAAGCTTCATTGGCGCAGACCAAGGCGATGGAACGGGCGTCAGCCATAGACAGGGAGATTAATTCGGGGTTTTCGGTCAATTTGGCAACCCATGAGTCAAAACCACGTAAAAACGAGAGGTTTGACGAGATTTAGAGATACTACACGCCGCGAAGGGGTTGAAAACTGTAAACCGACCCATACAACTACCCTCCTCTCCCCCACACCCAAATGCGTATCCTCACCTCCCTCCTCGCCTGCCTCGCGGCAGTGGCCTCTTTCGCGGCCGCTGAAGTCGGCAAGGCTGCTCCTGAATTCACCGGCAAGACCCTTGACGGCAAGACCGTCAGCCTCGCCGACCTCAAGGGCAAGACCGTCGTCCTCGAATGGTACAACCCCGGCTGCCCCGCCGTCCGCAAGTTCTACGACGCGGGCAAGATGCAGGAGTTCCAGAAAGAAGCGATCGCCTCCGGCGTCGTCTGGCTCGTCATCAACACCGGCGGTCATGAAATCAAGGAAAGCTCCACCTACTACCCTGGCACCGTGATCCAGGACTCCAACCAGAGCATCGGTCGCGCTTATGAAGCCAAGGTGACCCCGCACTGCTTCGTGATCGATGGCAAGGGCGTCCTCGTCTACAAGGGCGCGATCGACAGCATCGCCTCCACCAAGTCCGCCGACATCGAAAAGGCCACCAACTACGTCCTCGCCGCCGTGAAGGCCGTGAAGGAAGGCAAGTCGCCGGAAGTCACCAACACCAAGCCCTACGGCTGCGGTGTGAAGTACAACAAGCTCTAAGCCGAAACCACGGCCAAGCAAAAGGGCGTCCGTACGGACGCCCTTTTTTGTGCCCGGATGAAACCAAGCTCAGGCCACGCCCGTGGCCTGCAGGATCTTCGCGTGCACCTGATCGTTGCGAAGGTGCGGTGGGAAAAGCTGCGAGCCTGGACCATAGGAACAGAACTCCACCATCTCGCCGGTGTGATTGTTGCTGGTCCAGCCGATCGAGGTGTACTTCATCAGCGCGGCGGAGAGCGTCTTGGTCGAAGTGATCTTGGCCCGGTCATCGGCCTTGAACCTGAGGCCTGTCGCCTTCTCGGCGGCCGCGACGAAATCCTTCGGGGCGAGCCCTTTGGTCTTCGAACCCAGCAACTCAAGCGAGGAGGTGAAAGCGGTCATCCGGTCGAACGCCGGGGAGGATTCGGAGTAGGAAGGCGCGG
>CAIXQT010000227.1 GCA_903921665.1 uncultured Opitutia bacterium | reverse complement strand
GAGCAGGCAGCTCATGCCGCGCATGTGCGAATCGCCGTCGCCGCGGACGCGATTGTTCACGCCCTTGAGCGTGAGCAGCTTGTCCTTGAAGGGCTCGAACGGCTTCATGATCGCCTTGAGCTTGAAGTTCGCGCCTTCCTCATCGGGCCAGAAGGCGGGCGGGACGATGCCGTTAGGCGAGAAGACGAAGATCACGCGCTGACGACGGCCGCCGACCGGCTCGGCGGCGCCGAGCGAGGCGAGACCGCCGAGGAGCGGCAAGGCGGCGGCCGAGAGGCCGAGGCTGCGAAGGAAATCCCTGCGATGTTGGAGCGACATGGTCTTAGCGATTGGAAGGGGTGGTGACGGTCGGGCGTAGCGCCGCGACGACGGCGACCTCGACGGCGAGGTTACGGACATGGAATTTATCCGCGCGGAATTTCTCGGTCAGCTGTCCGAGGAGCTCGGGCGAATAGGCCGCGGGCGGCTGCTTGACCAGTTCCTGGAAGAGGTTGCGCACGAAGCCGGTCTGTCCCGCAAGGCTTTCGGCGGCATGGATCGCGACGTCGCGGGCGCCCGTGAGCTTGATGACGCTGCCGTCCGAGGTGGCATAGTCGGAGACCGGATCGACGGGCTTCTTGTTGTCGGTGGCGCGCACGCGGCCGACGGCGTCGAAGCGCTCGAAGCTGAAGCCGAGCGGGTTGATCGTGACGTGGCACGACATGCAGGCGGGCTTGGAGGTGAGTTCCGCGACCTTCTCGCGCATGGTCAGCGAGGGGTCGAACTTGTCATCCATGAACGCGATCGCCATGGGCGGCGGCTTCAGCATGCGGCCGAGGATGTTACGGGTCACGAAGACGCCGCGGTGGATCGGCGAAGAAGACTTGGTGTAGGAGAAGGTCGCGAGGACAAACGGGTGCGTCAGCACGCCGGCGCGCTGGTCCGCGTCCATCTTCACCGGCTGGAAGCCGGCGCCGGCCTCGACCTTCTGGCCGTAGAACTTGGCGAGACGATCGTTCATGAGGATGGTATCGCTGAGCAGGAGCTGACGGTAGTCCGACTGCTCGGACCACACGATGCTCTCGGCGAAGAGGTCGAGCGAGGTTCGCAGGTCCATGACGACTCCTTGGTCAAAGCCGGGATATTCCTTCTGATCTTTGGCGATCTCGGCCCCTTCTTCGACATGCAGCCAATGGTGCAGGAAGTCGCGCAGCTTGGCCTTGGCGCGGGGGTCCTTCATCATGCGCTGCGCGTGCGTGCGGACCTGTGCGGCGTCCTTGAGCTGACCGGCCGCGGCGGCCTTCAGAAGCGCGACGTCGGGGACGGAGTCCCAAAGGGTCAGGGCGAGGCGCGAGGCGACGGCGTAATCGTCCTGCGGACCGATGCCGGGATAAAGGAAGGCCGGGTTCGAGAGCGTGAAGATGAAGGCGCGCTTGGCGGCGACCTCAGGAGCCGTGCCTTCGTAGATCTTGGAGAGGTCAGCCTTCTGCTCCTCGGTCAGCGGACGGCGATAAGCCATCTGCGCGAAGCGCAGGGAGAAGGCCTTGAGCTTCTCGCCGCGGTCAGGCGCGTCAGCCTTGGTGCCCGCGAGAGCAAACAGATGCGGCCCGATCATCCCGGAGACCTGCAAGGCGCCTTTGGCGACGGCTTCCGTCCATTCGCGCGACACGGAAGCGCCACGCTCATAGCCGATGCTACCGTCGTCCGGCGGCAGCGGCACGGAAATCACACTGACCGGAGAGGAGGATTTGGGCGAAAGGTTCGTGCGGGGAATCACCGTCCAAGCGCCGCCGGGCGGACGCCATTCGAGCCTAAGCGAAGCGGTCTTGTCCTTGTACTTGAAGAACTCGAGCTTCAGCGGGTAGCTGCGACCGCCGAGGAGGAAGATCGGCGCGGCCGCCGTGCGGGTCATCGCAGAACTCACCCAGAGGTCGATGAGCGCGTTCTTCTCGCTGCCGCCTTCCGGCATGTTGACGTAGAGGCGCACGCCATTGGGCGTGGTGACCCGGAACTCATACTCGCCCGTATCTGGCACGTGGACCGAGCCGGTCCAATTAATAGCGAACTGTGCGGCGAAGCTGCCCTTCTCGGGAGCCTTATCGCCGAAGTCAAAATCGATGACTGGGTCGACCTGCTGCTTGAAGGTAACTTCCGGACGATTCTGGTCCGGCTTCTTGGGGTCGCGCTCCGGGCGTTCGCGGTAGGCACCCGCCAGCCCGCCCGTCTCGGTCGTGGAAGTGGCATTGCGGAGCGAAGCCAGGAGGTCGGCGATGCTCTCGCGGTACTGGCGGACCGTCAGGTGCGCGAGCTCGATGCGCGGCGGATGATTCCGGGCGCGGGCTTCGGCGGAGTAGAAGGCCTTGTGGATGTATTCCGCGGAAGCGGTGGCGTCGGCCATCGACAAGGTGCCGGGGTCGTTCTCGGGCATCTCGCGGGCGATATACTTGGCCAACGAAGCGATGGACTTCTCCCCGACCAATGGCTCGTCGGCCTTGCCCGCGACGCCTTGTCCGACCGGCCCGTGGCAGCGCATGCAGTCGTCGCGGTAGACGACTTCACCGTCGCGCGGGGCGGCCATGTTCTTCTTAGAGTAGCGCTGGCCTTGACGGCCGGCGAAGGCGAGCACGGCGACGACGACGAGGGCGGCCACGACCTTGATGGTCCGGGAAAGGGGCATGAGGGTAAGACCCCTAAACTCACGGGGAAGTTCCTCTAAATCAAGCCCGCCTCCCCGAAACTGAACCACCCTTTGCCCCCCGGATCGGCCTCTGGGCGACCGATGACGACATGGTCGAGCAACTCGACGCCCACGACCCGACCCGCGTCGACCAGTTGCCGGGTCACGGCCCGGTCCGCCGGGCTCGGCGTCGGGTCCCCGCTCGGGTGGTTATGTGCCACGATGGCCGCCGAGGCGGCGTGCTTCAACGCCTGCCGGAAGACCTCACGCGGATGCAGGAGCGAGCTGGTCGCGGTGCCGGAGCTGACCTCATGCAACGCGAGCAGCCGGTTGCGTCGGTTCAGGCAGAGTACCCAGCACTTCTCGACCGCCAAGCCCGCGGCGAACGGCTCGAGCCGCGCCCAGACCTTGGCCGGCGCGTCGAGCTTCTCACCTGGGTCATGCGCCCGCTCGCGGACTCGCCGGGCCAGCTCCATCGCCGCGGCCAGTTCCGCGGCCTTCGCGGGCCCCAGTCCGTGCACGCGCCCGAAGTCATGGGTGTCCCAGGTGGCCAACGCGGCCAAAGCACCCGCCTCGGCGAGCAAGGCCGCCGCGACGTTCGGCGCGGGCGCGCCCTTCGTGCCGGTACCGATGAGTAGTTCGATGAGCTCGGTATCCAGCAAGGCGCGCGGGCCGAGGCGTACCAGCCGCTCGCGCGGGCGATCCTGGGAAATCATCCCGCCACGGTGGCGCGGCGAAGGCGGCGCTCAAGCAGACCTATCACCCAGCGGTTCCACTCAGCCGCCGGTAGTGGGCGAGGACCTTGCCGTAAGCCGGCGTCAGCGCTTCGAGGGACGAGACGTTCAGCCCCAGGTCCTTGATCAGGCCGTCGCGCAGGCCGTAGATCCAGGCGTGCACCTCGACCTTCTGGCCGCGCGCCCAGGCGTCCTGCATGACGGTCGTGTGGCAGACGTTGGCGGCTTGCTCGATGACATTGAGCTCGCAAAGCGTGTCCAGTTTGGCCGGCCCAAGGACGGATTCGACCGTGAGAGCGTGCTTATGATGCACGTCGCGCACATGGCGCAGCCAGTTGTCGACAAGGCCCACCTTGCGGCGTTCGAGCGAAGCCTGCACGCCCCCGCAACCGTAGTGGCCGCAGACGATGACGTGCTCGACCTTGAGGACATCCACCGCGTATTGCAGCACCGAGAGGCAGTTGAGGTCGGTGTGCACGACGACGTTCGCGACGTTGCGGTGCACGAAGAGCTCGCCGGGGAGCAGGCCGACGATCTCATTCGCCGGGACGCGGCTGTCGGAGCAACCGATCCAGAGATAACGCGGGGTCTGCTGCTTGGACAGCGTCTCGAAGAAAGAGGGGTCGCGACGCCGGACGCCCTCCGACCACTCGCGGTTTTGACCGAACAGATTTTCGATGGTGGACATCGAAGGCACTTACATTGGGGATAACCTTGAGGCCGCAAGCGAATAGGGGATATACCAAGGAAGTCGCCATGGATACGCTCATTCTCCGCACCACCCTCGTCACCGTCGGCATGCTGACAGCCTCGAACCTCTTCATGACCTTCGCCTGGTACGGCCACCTGCGGACGATGCAGCAAAGTCCCTGGTGGGCAGCGGCGCTCGTCAGCTGGGGCATCGCCTTGGCCGAATACCTGATCATGGTGCCGGCCAATCGGCTGGGCTATGCAGGAGGCCTGACCGGGGCCCAATTGAAGATCCTCCAGGAGTGTGTCACGCTCGTGGTTTTCGTGCCCTTCATGATGGTATTCCTCGGAGAGAAATGGAAATGGGACTACTTATGGGCCTTTTTCTGCATCCTCGGGGCGGTCTTCTTCATCTTCCGCCCGGACAGGGGTTGAAACTCCCCCCGTTGCGTGGTGTATAATCCATGACATGAAGACCAGCCTCCTCGCCCTGCTCGCCGCCGTGACGCTCGCCAGCGCCGCCACGACGACCACCACGGCGAACAAGAAGACCACCGGGGGCACCACCACGACCGCCGCCGACAAGAAGAAGACCAAGATGAAGGAGGAGCCGGTCGCCAAGGTTGAAGAGGCGGCCCCGCTCGTCCCGGACTCCGTCGACGCCGCCACGAAGATCGCGATGGAAGCCGCCAAGGCTGCCCAAGAGGAAGCGGCCAAGCTCGCCGCCATCGGCACCGAGGCTGCCGCTCCCCTTGGCATTAAAGCCGCCGAAGCCGTCGTCGTCGGTGGCCACGCCGCTGCGAAGGAACTCAAGAAAGTGAAAAAAGGCGCCGATGACGAAAAGAAGTCGGAAGAAAAGAAGCCTGAGGCCAAGCCGACCGCCGAGAAAAAGCCGGCGGACAAGAAGCCCCCAGCAGTCCGCGCACCCTGAAAAAGAACGCCTTCGCGGAAAGCCCCGTTCAGCGGGGCTTTTTCATGCCTGTCACGCCCAGCTTGAAACTTCTGTCCGGCGACGCTGTATTATCCTTAAGCCTATGAAGCCTTTCGTCCGCACCCTTCTGCCCGCCCTGCTCCTCGCTGCCAGCCTATCGGCCGCCGCCGAACCGGCGAAGGAGACCGCTCCGGCGATGCCGGCACCGAAGCCGTTCTTCGATCCGAACGCTCCCGCGCCGACGGTCGACCCGACGATTCCCGTGCCCGAGCCCACGATACCCGAACCGGAGAAAAAGAAGAAGCCGGCCGTTCCTGAGCGGAAGAAGAAGGAAAAGAAGTAAGGTCGCCGCTAGGGGTAGGGACGTGATTACCATCACGTCCGTGGGCGGACGGAGCTTGGACTACGCAAGATTCGGCCCGGCTCTACGCACGTACCGTGGCGAACGGCGGCCATGGCAATGGCCGCCCTACCCGATAGAGCCTCATGGGGCAGGTGACGGACGTTTCATTTCCAGCCACCCGACGCCCGAGGCCGCCACCTGCCACCTGAAGTGATGACTAGCCCCAGCCCTGCCCCTGGCCCTCAAGAAAAGTATCTTTAATCCACCAGGATTTCGCGCGGGCTCGAGCCATTCTCGGGGCCGACGTAACCCTTGTCATGCAAGATATCCATGATGCGGGCGGCGCGGTTGTAGCCGAGCTTCAGGCGGCGCTGCAGCATCGAGACCGAAGCGCGGCGCGTCTCCTTGATGATCGCCCAGCTCTGCGCGACCAACGGATCCTCGCCTTCTTCGCCTTCTTCGCCGGCTTCGCCGTCCGCGGCGCCGTCCTTGATCGCCTTGATGACGTCCTGGGCGAACTCGGGCTTGCCGTTCTTCTCGGCGAGGAACTCGACGATGGCGGCGACTTCCTGCTCGCCGACGAACGCGCCCTGCACGCGGTTCAACGTGGCGCTGCCCGGAGGCACGAAAAGCATATCGCCGCGGCCGACGAGCGTCTCGGCGCCTCCGCGGTCCAGGATGGTGCGCGAGTCGATCTGCGAGGAGACCTTGAAGCCGATGCGCGTGGGCAGGTTGGCCTTGATGAGGCCGGTGATGACGTCCGTCGAAGGACGCTGGGTGGCGAGCACGAGGTGGATGCCGGCGGCGCGGGCGAGCTGGGCGATGCGCGCGACCGAGGTCTCGATGTCCTGGGCGGCGACCATCATGAGGTCGGCCATCTCGTCGATGATGCAGACGATGTAAGGCAGCTTCTCGGTCTGGACGCGGACGCCGTCGTCGATGACCGCTTCCGCCGCTTCCGTCGCGGCGGCCTGTTCCTCGGCGCTGAGGGCCAGTTCCTCCTGCTTGGGCGCGCCGGCGTCCTTGGCGATCTTGGCGTTGAAGCCGGTGATGTTCTTCACGCCGACCTTGGCGAAGATCTTGTAGCGCTGCGACATCTCCGCGATGAGCCACTTGAGGGCGGCGGGTACGCGCTTGGGGTCCGTCTCGACCGGGATCAGGAGGTGCGGGAGGTTGTTGTAGATCTGCAGTTCGACGACCTTGGGGTCGACCATGATGAAGCGCAGGTCCTGCGGCGTGCAGCGGTAGAGGAGCGAGACGATGATCGCGTTGATGCAGACCGACTTGCCCTGGCCGGTGGCGCCGGCGATGAGCGCGTGCGGCATCTTGGCGAGGTCCTGGATGACGGGCTTGTTGGTGACG
>CAIXQT010000226.1 GCA_903921665.1 uncultured Opitutia bacterium | reverse complement strand
CCTTGCCGGAGCGCAGCGAGACTTCGCGCTCGGAGGAGAGTCCGCCGCAGAGGACGATGATTTCAGGGACGAAAGTCATAGGAGTTCCTTCCATTCGCGGCCGAGGGCGACGATCTCCGGCTGGAGCTCGACGCCTTGGCGAGATTTCACCTCGGCGCGGACGGCGCGCATGAGTTCGAGGAAATCCGCCGCCTTGGCGTCGCCGGCGTTGACGAGGAAGTTGGCGTGGGTCGGCGAGACGGAGACCGGTCCGACGGCGCGGCCCTTGAGTCCGCTCACGTCGATGAGGCGGCCGGCCTTATCCCCTTCGGGATTCCGGAAGACGCAGCCGGCGCTCGCTTCGCGCGGCTGGGAGGCGCGACGGCGGGCGGCCATGTCGTCCATGCGGCCGCGGATGGCGGTCGGTTCGTCGCGGCCGGCGGCGCGGAGCACGGCCGAGAGGACGACCGCGCCGTGGAGCTGCGGGCAGTCGCGGTAAAGCGCGTCGAAGCTGTCGCGGCGCGCGGCGCGCACCCGACCCTGCGGCGTCAGCCACTCGATCGATTCGACGACGTCGAAGATCCAGCCGCCCATCGCGCCGGCGTTCATGCGCAGCGAGCCGCCGACGGTGCCGGGGATGCCTTCGAGGAATTCGAAACCCTTCCAGCCTTCGCGCGCGGCGAAGCCGCAGAGTTCCTTGAGGCGGGTGCCGCCGCCGACGCGCAGACGGCCTTCGCCGAGGTCCGTCACGGCGCCCCAGCGGACCGAGTCGAGATGCAGGATGAGACCGTCATAACCTTCGTCGGGTACGAGGAGATTGGAGCCGCGACCCAGCGCGAACCAGCGTAGGTCGAGCTCCGCCGCCGCGCGCAACAGCGCGACGATGTCGTCGACGTTTGCCGGCTCGGCATACCAGCGGGCCGCGCCGCCGAGGCCGAGCGTCGTGCGGCGGGCGAGCGGCTCGTTGGCACGTAGCACGGAATCCGCGGAGAGACGGCCGGCGACGAGGTCCGGGAGGTCGAGCGAAAGGATGTCGGCGCCACGACGGCGGAGGACCTTGGCGTACGCCTCGGCGTCGCGCTCGATGTCGCCCGCACCGACGAAGGCCACGACCGTGTCGGCGCCCAGCGCCAAGGCATCCAGCAAGGCAGGCAGGCCAGCACGGTCTTCGACGAGGCGATGGCCGGAACCGGCGACGATCGCATCGGAGCCGCCGCCTTCGAGGGCCGCTTCGCCGGCCGAGTAGACCGGCAAGACCAAGGCGTGGTCCGCGACGGCGAGCGCATCCCGGAACTCGCGCGCGTACTGACGCGTGCGCGTATGCCGATGCGGCTGGAAGACCACGATCAGGCGACCCGCATGCGTCTCGCGCACCCATTTGAGCAGGGCGGCGATCTCCGTCGGGTGATGGGCGTAATCCGCGAGCACGCGGAGGCCGGTGCGCTCGAAGAGCACGTCCTGGCGGCGGCGGATCCCGCGCCAGCGGGCCAGCGGCTCGGCGACGAGCCCGCCGGTGATGAAATGCGTGGCCGCGAGCGCGAGCGCGGCGTTCGAACGATTGAAGGTGCCGGCGACGGGCAGATTGAACTGGCCGGCGGGAAAGCGGCCTTCGAGCGAAACGACCGAGGAGGCGTGGCCTCCTTGGACGAGACGGAAAGAATAGTCGCCGCCTTCGCCCACGCGGATGACCGGCACCTTCAGCCCGGCGACGAGTCGCTCCAGCCGTTCGTTGCCGACAGGGATGACGACGGCGGTGCGGGTGCGTTCGAACAAAGCGCGGAAGACCCCTTCGAGCGCGGCTTCATCTCGATAATAATCCGGATGATCCCAATCCAGGTTCACCGCCACCGTGACGTCCGGCGAGAAGGCGCCGATCGTGCCGTCGCTCTCGTCGACTTCGGCGACGACCCACGGGGACGAGGCGGAGGCGCGCGCCGGGGGGAAGGACGGATCGCGGAAGAGACCGCCGAGCACGTAGCCGAAATCAGCCTCGGCGCTGGCGAGCGCGGCGACGAGCAGGCCGCAGGTGGTGGTCTTGCCGTGGCTGCCGCAGATGGCGACGAAGCGTCGGTCCGCGACCGCTTCGGCGAGGAGTTCGCCGCGTCGCAACGTCCGGACGTCGTGCTTTTCGGCGAGTGCGAGCGCGGCGTGACCCGGCTTCACGGCGCTCGAACGGCCGACGACGGCCGGGCGGCGGCCGGCGGCCCAAGGGTCGCGCAGCAAGGGGATGTCGGCGTTCGCCAGCTGCAGCTCCATGGGGCTGCCGGTGGCATCATCCCAACCGGAGACATCCCAACCCTGCCCTTTCAGGTAGATGGCGAGCGGGCCGACGCCCATGCCGCAGGCGCCCAGCATCCAGGCGGAGGCGCTCATGCGACGGCGAGCCGGCGGCGGCCGGCGAGCGCAAGGGTTTCCAGGGCGAGTTCTTCCCAGCGGTTGGCGGCGTCCGTCAACGCGAGGGCGTCGCGCATCACCGACAGCGCGGCGGCGTCGTTGAGACGGTCGAAGACGAGCGGAGCCAGCCGCGCCAGTTCGGCCTCGGGCAGCAGCAACGCCGCGCCGGTCTGCTCGCTCTGGCGGGCGTTGGCCGTCTGATGGTCGTCGGCCGCGCGCGGGTAAGGCACGAGCACCGCAGGCGTCCGGCAGGTCGCCAGTTCGGCGAGCGTACCGGCGCCGGCGCGCGTGATCGCCAAATCGGCGGCGGAGTAAGCCATGGCCATCTGGTGGCAGAACGGCAGGAACTTCACCGTCGACTGCGGGGCGCGCACTTCGTCGTCGCGACCGCCGGGTCCGGTGAGGCAAAGCACGTGCAGGCCGCGGACAGCGAACTCCTCGAGGTTATCCTCGACCCAACGGTTCAGGACATGCGCGCCCTGACTGCCGCCGGTGACCAGCAGGAGCCGGCCCGTCGGCGGCAAGCCGAGCGCGCGGCGGGCGGCGTCGCGCGCCTGCGGACGAATCTCCGCGCGGACCGGATAACCGGAATCATGCTGACGTTCGGCGGCGAGCCCGGGGAGGCGGACGCCGGCAGGAAGGTGGACGCTGTCGGCGAAACGCGCGATGAGCCGGACGGCCTTGCCCGGCTTACGGTTGGCTTCATGGACCAGCACCGGGATGCCGGCGAGCCGGCAGGCCAACGACGGACCGAGGCTCATGAAACCGCCGAAGCAGACGAGCGCGTCCGGACGGAAACGTCGGAGCAGACGCCACGAAGACCAGACGGCGCCGAGCAGCGCCGGGAAGAACAGCAGCTTGCCGACGAGGCCCGGGCCGAAGCCGCGGCCCTTGCCGGGGATGAAGTTCAGGCGCGGATAGTTGGAGGTCATCCGCGCGTCGACGACCTTGCTGCTGACGATCAGGAGGCACTCGTGGCCGTCCTCGGTGAGCCGCTGGGCGAGGGCGATGCCCGGGGCGAGGTGGCCGCCGGTCCCGCCGCACGCGAGCAGCACGCGGCTCATGCGCGCGCCTCCTTGGCGACGAAGGACGGTCGGGCCGATTCGCGGATGCAATTGAGGACCAGGCCCACCATGCAGCCCATGATGACGAGGTTGGTGCCGCCGTAGCTGATGAACGGCAACGAGATGCCCTTGGTCGGCAGCAGGCCGGTGACGACGCCCATGTTGATGAGCGCCTGCAGCACCAGGAAGAGCGTCGCACCGAGGCAGATGTTGAAGCGATAGAGGTCCGCCGACTGGCGCATCGCGCGGTACGCGCACCAGAAGATGCCCAGGTAGAAAGTCGCGACGATCGTCGTCGCCACGAGGCCGTACTCCTCGCCGATCACCGAGAAGACGAAGTCGGTATGCGCCTCGGGCAGGTAGGCGCGGCCCTGGATGCCGTTCGCCGCGCCCTTGCCGGTCAGGCCGCCGACGCCGAAGGCCACCATGCCTTCGAAGAGCTGATAGGCCTCGTCGCCGCGCTTTTCCCACGGCTCGAGGAAAGAGGTGAACCGGCGCAGGCGGTTGGGCCAGTTGAGGATGAGCACCGTCAAAGCGCCGAGGCCGAGCAGGAAACTGGGGACCACGTACGCCCAGCGCACGCCGGATACGAGCATCATCGTCCCGCCGACCGCGCAACAGAGGAGGATCGTGCCGAGGTCGGGACCGAAGGCGATGAAGCCGGAGATCAGCAGCAAGATGCCGACGGGTTTCAGGAAACCTTCGCGGCAGTCGAGCCAGCCTTGCGGCGTGAAGATATAAGGCTCGCGGGCGCTGAACCGGTAGATGCGGAACTTGTTCGGCAAGGTATGCCGCTGCATGCGGGCCAGGAAGTCGGCCAGCACGAT
>CAIXQT010000225.1 GCA_903921665.1 uncultured Opitutia bacterium | reverse complement strand
TTTGCGGACGTATGACACCGCTTGCCTCCCTTCCCCTCGCCCCTTGGGATGACATCGGCTCACGCCACCTTATGTCCGCCACCGAGACCATCGTCGCCGCCGCGACACCCGCCGGCCGTTCGGCCTTGGCGATCGTGCGCGTGGACGGGCCCCTCGCCGCGACGATCGCGCACGCCGCGCTCAGCCGGAAGACCCCGCTCGCCGAGAAGACCGCGACGCTCGGCATCTGGCGCAACCAGGATGGCGCAGCCGTCGACCAAGTCGTCGCGGTCCTCTGGCAGGCCGGCCGTTCGTTCACCGGTAACGACTCCCTCGAGATCACCTGCCATGGCAACCCGCTGCTCGTCCGCCGTATCACCGAGGATTGCCTCGCGCGCGGCGGCCGTCTCGCCGAGCCCGGCGAGTTCACGCGCCGCTCCTACCTCGCGGGACGGATCGACCTCACGCAGGCCGAAGCCGTCGCCGACCTGATCCACGCCAGCTCCGAGCGCGCGCTCGCCTCGGCGCGGCGCATGCTCGCCGGCGAACTCGGCCGGCACGTCGCCCGCTGGACCGACCGCACCTTGCAGATCCTCGCCGAGCTCGAGGCCCACATCGATTTCCCCGAGGAAGACCTGCCGCCGGAGGACCCGCGCGGGCCTGCGGCCCGCTTGGTCGAAATCGCGTCAGAACTTTATGGATACGCCCGCACCGCGAAGCATGACGGCGCCCTGCGCGCGGGCCTCCGCGTCGCCGGCGTCGGCGCGCCGAACGCCGGCAAATCGAGCCTGCTCAACGCGCTCGCTGGCGCCGACCGCGCGATCGTGAGCCCCGAAGCCGGCACCACGCGCGACTACCTCGAAGCGCCCGTCGCCGGCCTGCCGCTCGCCGTGACGGCGATCGACACCGCCGGCTTGCGCGACGGCGGTTCGGCGCTCGAGAACCTCGGCATGGCGCGCTCGCTCGAGCAAGCCCGCGGCGCGCATCTGCTCCTGCTCGTCGTCGACGCTTCCGCCGAACCCCCTGCCCTGCCCGCCGATCTCGTCGCGTTGCTCGACCCGGCGCGCACGCTCGTCGTCGCCAACAAGTCGGACCTGCCCGCGCATCCCGCGCAGAAAAATTTCCTGCCTCTGCTCACCAAGCTGTCGGCCTGCCTCCTGGACGGTCGGGACGCGGACGCGCTCCGCGCCCAGCTCGGCGAGTTCCTGATCGCCAAAGAAATCGCCCCGGGCGCCGAAGACCTCGTGGTCGGCGTCCGCCATGCCGAGGCCTTGGCCCGGGCGGCGAACGCCCTTTCCGAAGCCGCCGGGCACCTCAAGGCCCCGATCCAGACCGAGCTGGCGGCCGCCCAAGGCCGGGTCGCCTTGGACGCCTTGGGGGAAATCGTCGGACGCATCGATAATGAGCGTATGCTGGACAAGCTCTTTGCTTCCTTCTGCATAGGTAAGTGATTC
Organism: uncultured Opitutia bacterium; assembly: GCA_903921665.1. GTDB lineage: Bacteria > Verrucomicrobiota > Verrucomicrobiia > Opitutales > UBA953 > UBA953. The sequence continues at coordinate 2,570 of CAIXQT010000225.1, read as the reverse complement.
CCTCTCGTGAGGGAGCGCCTATGCGACCTCACAAACAAATCCGCCTCGGGCCTGACCGCCCTTATGACGTCATCGTCTGTGGGGCCGGCCATGCCGGCGTGGAAGCCGCCCTGGCGGCCGCCCGCATGGGGGTGGACGTCCTGCTCCTGACGGGCAACGTCGACACCATCGCCCAGATGAGCTGCAACCCCGCCATCGGGGGCCAGGCCAAGGGGCACATCGTCCGCGAGATCGACGCCCTCGGGGGCGAGATGGGCCTGACCGCCGACGTGACCGGCATCCAGTTCCGCCTCCTCAACTCCTCGAAGGGCCCCGCCGTCCAGGCCCCCCGCGCCCAGTGTGATAAGAAGGCCTACCAGTTCCGGATGAAGCACCTCTGCGAGCTGCAGGACGGCCTCACCATTTTCCAGTCTCAGGTCACCGGCCTCATCTTTAAGAACGGCGCGGTGGTCGGGGTGCAGACCAACCTCGATCTCGACTTCCACGCCAAAACCGTGGTCGTCACCACCGGCACATTCTTGCGCGGCCTGATGCATATCGGGGCGAATAAAACCGAGGGTGGACGCCTCGGAGATTTTAGTGCTAAGTCATTGTCAGCCAGTTTCTTAGAGGCAGGAATCGAACTGCAAAGACTCAAGACCGGCACCCCTCCGCGCATCCTCGGGAGATCGATTGATTTCAGTAAGTGTGAGGAGCAGCCGGGTGATGCCTCCCCCACCCTTTTCGCCTTCCACGATACCCGCCAGCAGACCGATTTGTTCCACGTGGAACAAGCAGGCGAACGCCTCCCCGGATGGATTCCTGGCAGCGATCAGGTATCCTGTTGGATGACAGAGGCGACCTGCGCCACCGGCAAGATTGTCCAAGAGAACCTCCACCTCTCCCCCCTCTATGGCGGCGAGATCACCGGGGTCGGTCCGCGCTACTGCCCTTCCATTGAGGACAAGTTCGTGAAGTTCTCAGATAAGGATACCCATAAGCTCTACCTCGAGCCCGAGGGTCGAAATACAGATGAATGGTATATCAACGGCCTTTCGACCTCCCTGCCCTTTACCGTCCAGCTGCAGATGCTGGCTTCGGTCCCTGGATTGGAACAAGCCGTCATGCTTCGGCCGGCTTACGCCGTAGAATACGATTTCGCGCCCCCTACCCAGCTCTACCCCACCTTAGAGTCTAAAAAGGTCGAAGGCCTGTTCTTCGCCGGCCAGATCAACGGAACCTCTGGATATGAGGAAGCTGCCGCCCAGGGCCTGGTCGCTGGGGTCAATGCCGCCTGTAAGGTCAAGGGCCAGACCCCCATGGTCATTGGCCGCGACGAAGCCTATATTGGCGTCCTGATTGATGATTTGGTAACCAAAGGCACACAAGAGCCTTATCGCATGTTCACCAGCCGGGCCGAATTCCGTCTCTTGTTTAATCACGGTAGCGCCGAACTCCGCCTTAAGGACAAAATCTCTGAATTCGGCCTGGTTCCGGCAGATCGCCTAAGCCGCATCCAAGCTAAGGCCGAAAAAGTAACCCATTGGATCGAATATCTGGAAAAACTGGCCATCCCGGGCGGAATCGCCGGCGATGTCATCCGCCGTAACTGGGATTCAGCCCCCAAGGATCTACCGCCGACTTTCCTGGCCGAAGCCCCCGAAGTTCAGGCGGAAGTGATGTACCGAGTTAAATACCGCGGTTATTTGGAACGTGAAACGCGGAACGCCCGTAAACTACACGACCTGGACTCCTTTAAGGTGCCTGAAGGCTTTGATTTCTTAAAAGCCTACGGCTTGCGCATCGAAGCCCGCCAGAAGCTCCAATCCATCCAGCCCAAGACCTTAGGTCAAGCCAGCCGGATCAGCGGCGTAAACCCAGCGGATATCTCGCTGCTGATGGTTCTTTTCCGGGCAAAGTAATTGGCCTGCGATGGGGCAGGGAAGGAGGGTGTTCTACGTGGAACACCCCCTATGTAAAGATTGAGGCCACTCCGTGTGACGGACATGTTTCTTAAAATCATAAACAGTTTATAGTGAATGATTTATGGTTTTAAAATAGGGCCGTAACACATCCGCCACGATTGTCACCTAGCTCTGGCGCTTGGGTTCGTAGGGCCTTTAAGTAATGACGCACCCATGGACGCCGAACACCTCAAGCGCATTCTGATCGTCGACGACGAGTCCGACGTGACGGAATTGTTGGACTACAAGTTCAAGCAGGCTGGCTATGCCATCCGCACGCTCAACGACCCGCTGCGCGCCATCGGCCTCGCCCGGGACTTCCGCCCGGACCTGATCATCCTCGACGTGATGATGCCCGAACTCACCGGGGTGCAGCTGCTCCGCATGGTTCGCGCCGACGCGCTCCTCCAAGATACGCCGGTGATCTTCCTCACGGCGAAGGGCGAGACGGTCGACAAGGTGAAGGGCCTCGAATCGGGCGCGGATGATTATGTGACGAAGCCTTTTGATACGCGCGAGCTGATGCTGCGCGCCCAGGCACTGCTGCGTCGCGCGAAGTCTGCCGCCGCCAAGCCCTCGACCCGGCTCGCCGCCGGCGCGCTGATGCTCGACATCGAGCGCCATGAA
>CAIXQT010000224.1 GCA_903921665.1 uncultured Opitutia bacterium | reverse complement strand
CTCACGCAGCATCCGGCCGCCCTCGTGCTCAGCGTGGTCGCGCTCACCCCTCTCTTCGGCCTCGTGATGCAGTGGGCCGTGGAAGGCCAGCGACCCTCGTGGCGTCTCTGGGTCGGCGGCGCGATCGCGATCGGCGGCGTCATCCTGCTCCGCACGCGCTAAGCCGCGATTTTTGAGGCGACCTCTCTCGGGCGGCTGGCTATCAAGCCCTACCCCGCCATGAGAACGTTCGTCCTGCTCGCCGCCTGCGCATCCCTCTCCGCCGCCGAAGTCATCCCGCCTACGCCGAAACAGACCATGCCCGTCCCTTCGGCCGAAGAAAGCCTGGGGTGGAAAAGCCTCTTCGACGGCAAGACGCTGAAGGGCTGGACCGGGGATCCGGTCTATTGGCGCTGCGAAGCGGGCGCGATCGTCGGCGAGATCACCCCGGAGACCATCGTGAAGCGGAATACCTTCATCATCTGGGACGGCGCGCTGCCCGGCGACTTCGAGCTCAAGGCCGAGTATCGCATCTCGGAGCGAGGCAACAGCGGCATCAATTACCACAGCGCTCCCGTCGCCGGACTGACCTTCGCCTTGACCGGCCCGCAGGCAGACATCGATGGCTGGAACTCGCACACCGGCCAGAACTACGAGGAGCGTGGGCGCACGTTCAACGCCCTGCGCGGCCAGATCACCCGAATCCGCCCAGCGCAGAAAGCCGAGGTCGTCGGCTCGGTCGGCGACCGGAAGGAACTCGCGGCTTTCATCCGTAAGGATGACTGGAACGAATATCATCTCATCGTCCGCGGCGGCACGCAGGTGCACATCCTCAACGGTCATGTCATGAGCGTCGTCATCGACGACGACGCGGCCGCCCGCCATCCCGAAGGGAAGCTCGGCGTCCAGGTGCACGTCGGCCCGCCGATGAAGGTCGAGTACCGCAACCTGCGCGTCCGGCAGCCCTGAGGGCGGATAAGCCGTTGCCCTCTGTCGGCGGCCGGGTTGGATAGACCCATGAGCCGCCCCGCCCTCCCCCTGCTTGCCTTGCTGAGCTGGACGCTCGGCGTCGTCGGTGCGCCCACTGGCACCTGGACCGAGCAAAGCCCGCGGGATGAGATCCGCCCGGCGTTCTCGCGCAATGGTGACGCCTTGGTCATCTCGCATGACGGCCGGGAAGGACTCGATGGCTGGTATCAGCAGGCTTTCGCCGTCACAGGAGGAGACTTCATGAAGTTCAGCGCCACGCGCAAGACGACCGGCGTCGAGAATCCGCGCCATAGCGGCCTCGCACGCATCGTCTGGGCCGACGCGAAGGGCAAGATCGTCCCCGCGGCCGTCGCCGGCGCCTCGGCCGAACCGGAACATCCGCTCGACGGACCGACCGACACCCAAGGTCGCGCGACCCTGGAGGGCGTCTATCAGGTGCCGCCCAAGGCGACGCAGGCCATCATCGAACTCCACCTCCAGCATGCGCCTAAAGGTCGCATCGAGTGGAGCCAGGTCGTCTTCGCGAAGTCGGCGGCACCGGCGGCGCGCAACGTCCGTCTCGCGACCGTGCAATACGTGCCGACCGGCAAGTCTCCCCGCCGGAACTGCGAAGAATACGCGCCGATGATCGCCGAAGCCGCCAAGCAGAAGGCGGACCTGATCGTCCTCGGCGAGACCGTGCCCTATGTCCGCACGAAGCTGTCGCCTGCGGAATGCGCCGAGCCGATTCCCGGCCCCACCACGGAGTACTTCGGCGGCATCGCCAAGCTGAACGGCATCCACATCGCCCTCAGCCTGTACGAGCGCGAAGGGCATCTCGTCTTCAACACCGCCGTGTTGCTCAGCCCCGAAGGCAAGCTGCTCGGAAAATACCGCAAGGTCTGCCTCCCGCACGGCGAAGTCGAGAAAGGCGTCGCGCCAGGCGCCGACTATCCCGTCTTCCAGACGAAGTTCGGCAAGGTCGGCCTGATGATCTGCTACGACGGCTTCTATCCCGAAGTCGCCCGGGCGCTGACCGCCAACGGAGCCGAGGTGATCGCGTGGCCGGTGTGGGGCTGCGATCCGCTGCTCGCCCGCGCCCGCGCCTGCGAGAACCGCGTCTACGTGATCAGCAGCACCTTCACCGACCCCAAGAACGACTGGATGATTTCGGCCGTAATCGACCCCGCGGGCAAGGTCGTCGCGCAGGCCAAGGAAAGCGGCTCGGTCGCGATCCACGAGGCCGACCTTTCGAAGCCGCTCGTCGGCCCTTATAATCTCGGCGACTTCCGCGAGATGGCGCAACGCCACCGCCCGGGGTCGCAGAAGTAAGGAGAGTTAGGCCAGCTCCGCGGCGATCGCGTCCCAGAGAGCGATACGCGACTCGATCGCGGCGACGGAGGCCTCGGCGGCTTCGGCCCACTTGCGATTGTCATCGCCGCAGAGCAGTTCGACCATGCGGAGCGAGATGGCGCCATGATGGCCACCGTCGACCTCGATATGTCGCTCGAGGTAATAGCGGAAGGTGTCGAGCTTGCCGGGGTACTCGCGACTGAGACGGGTGACCAGCTCGGTGAACATATCAGGAATCAGGTCCTCGCGCCCGAAGGTAAAGGCCGCAGCGACCTCGTGGGACTTGCCGTTCGTGGCCAGGGCGAAGGTCGAGCCGGAGAAGGCGGCGGCGCCGGCCGGCACGCCGGCGGAGACCAGCGCGCCAGCGGTCGAGCCGCCCGCGCGGACGGAAGCGAGGGCCTTGTCGACCGCGGACGTATCGGAACCGGCCTCATGCATCGCGCGCAGATAGAGATCGAAGTGGGCGATGCGGCCCCCGCGCGGATCGACGTCGGATTCCTCGCCGCAGACGATCTCGTTGATCAGGAAGCGGACCTCGGCGTCCCCGACCTGCACCCACGGGACGGTCACGCACGTGAGATCCCGCTGCAGACGCTTCAGCAACGACATGAAATCCCAGACCGCGAAGACATGGGAACCCATGAACACGCGGACGTCATCGAGCGAGGCCATCCGCGCATAGAGCGGGTGCGCGAGCAGGCGGGCCCGGGCAGGCGCGATGCGGGAGCGGATGGTTTCGAGCCGAGTCATTGAATCGAAGTTATTAAGGTCGGCTAAAACGCAAGCAGGACGAGGCCATCCCTAAGCCTGTCCCGGGCGCTTAATCTGGCGGAGCGCTTCGTAAGTCGCGATTCCACAGGCGGTCGAGAGATTCAGCGAACGGGTCTTATCATTGAAGTGCGGGATCTTCACTTCGCGGTCCGCGCCGAACCACGCGTGGATCTCTTCGGGCGTGCCGGAGCCTTCGTTGCCGAAGACAAGTCCGTCGCCTTCCAGGAACTGCGCATCCCAGAGGCCGCGCGTCGTCTTGGTCGTAAAGAGCCAGAGGCGTTCCGGTCGGCCGGGCGAGGCGAGGAAGGCTTCCCAATTATCGTGATGACGGACGTCGAGTTCGTGCCAATAATCCATGCCCGCTCGGCGTAGCTTGGCGTCGTCGATCTTGAAGCCCAGCGGATGGACGAGGTGCAGGACGCAACCCGTCACGGCGCACATACGGCCCACGTTGCCGGTGTTCGGCGGGATCTCCGGGCGGAGCAGGACGAGGTGGAGCGGCGGCTTCACTTCCGTCGGCTCATCGCGCGCGAAATCTCGCGCTTGGCTTCGCGCTCCTTGATGTCCTGACGCTTGTCATGCATCTTCTTGCCCTTGCCCACGGCGAGCAGGCACTTCGCCAGGCCGTGCTTGAAGTAGATCTTCAACGGAATGATCGCGTGGCCGCCGGACTGGATCTCCGCGGCGATCTTCTCGATCTCCGCCTGCTTCAGCAGCAGCTGACGCGTACGATAGGAGGCGTGGTTGTTGAGGTTGCCGAAGTCATACTCCGCGATGTGCGCGTGGTAGAGCATCACGCCCTTCGGGCTGATCTTGATGAACGCGTCGGCGATGTTGGCCCGGCCGGCGCGGAGGGACTTCACCTCGGTGCCGCGCAGGACGATCCCGGCCTCGAAGGTCGGCCCGATGAAATAATCGCGTCCCGCCTTCGGGTTGTTGACCTCAGGTAGAACGTGCTCTCGGCGGGCGGCCATCGGATGACGAAAGGGCTACTCGCCGGCAAGCCGGCTGTGGCGGGGGGCTGCCTTAGGCAGGCAGACGATCCTCAGGACGGAACTCCCAGGAGATGCGACCTTCGATGACTTCGCGCAGGGCGATGTCTTCAGGGGAAAGCTTTTCGAACACGTCGCCCAGGGTGTGGTTATACTT
>CAIXQT010000223.1 GCA_903921665.1 uncultured Opitutia bacterium | reverse complement strand
CCCCCTCGGCAGCCGCCGTCACATCAACCTCCCCGGCGTCAAGGTCGACCTCCCCGCCCTCACCGACAAGGACCGCGCCGACGTCGCCGTCGGCTGCGAAGTCGGCGTCGATTTCTACGCCCTCTCCTTCGTCCGCGAAGCAGCCGACGTCTACGCGCTCCGCACGCTGCTCGCGCAGCACGAGTCGAAGGCGCACATCATCTCGAAAATCGAGGACCAGTCTGCGATCGAGCACCTCGGTTCCATCCTCGAAGCCACCGACGCCCTGATGGTCGCCCGCGGCGACCTCGGCATCGAGATTCCTTACGAGACCTTGCCGCTCATCCAGCGCCGCGCGGTCGCCATGGCCATCGCCTGCCGCAAGCCGGTGATCGTCGCCACGCACATGCTGGAGTCGATGATCCAGAACCCGGTCCCGACCCGCGCGGAAGTGACCGACGTCTCCAACGCCGTGCTCGAGATGGCCGACTCGGTCATGCTTTCCGGCGAGACCACCACGGGGAAGCACCCGATCCGCTGCGTCGAGGTGATGACCCGCATCGCCAAGACCACCGAGAACGAGCTGCCGCGCGTGCTTTCGCCCGAGCAGCCCAACGAGACCCCGAAGATCAAGCTCCTCCGCGCCGCCGCCGGCCTCGCCCAGGACCTCGGCAACACCGGCATCATCGCGTTCACGCGCAATGGCGACGTGCCGCGCACCCTCTCCTCCCTCCGCACCGTCGGCTGCCCGATCTACGCGTTCATGGAAGAGGAACACGTCCATCGGAAGATGAGCCTCCTCTGGGGGGTCGAATCCTTCCAGACCAAGTTCGCGCCCAAGGCCGAAGACAACATCACGCTGGCGCTCATCCGCCTGCGCGACGAAGGCTTCTGCGTGCCCGGCCAGATGCTCGTCATCGTGACCAACGTCATCCTTGGTCCGACCGTCATCGACTCCGTCCAGCTCCGTATCGTCCCGGCGATCGAAGCGCCGAAGGTGTAACGCTAGCCCGTGGGGATCTGCTGGCAGGCTGCGAAGCAGAAGGTAGGGACGTGATTACCATCACGTCCGTTCGCATACGAATAGAGTGGCAGCGTCGAGGTTAGCTAAGGCCCGACGACTCCCCGTCTGCGGTCTCGAACGGCGGCGATGGCAATCGCCGCCCTACCCGCGCCCGCCACCGGACAATAAATGCCTCTGCTTCGCAGCCGTTCACCATGCCAGCAGTTCCCCCATTCTCCCAACCGCTAACCGCTAATCTGGAAATACCGGCGTGCCAGGGCCTGCGTGCCGGAGTCGCCTTCGCCGGCGGCGACGACATCCGCGTAGAGCTTCGCGGCGAGCTCGAGGCCGGGCAGGCTGACCTTCTGCTCGCGGCAGACGTCGAGCGCCAGGCCGATGTCCTTCACGAAGTGCTTCACGTAGAAGCCCGGAGCGAAATCGCCTTTGAGCACGCGGGGTGCGAGATTCAGCAAGGCCCAGCTCGACGCGCCGCCGCCGGAGATCGAACGTAAAGTCGTCTCGAGGTTCAGGCCGGTGGCATGCGCGAATGCCAGGGCTTCCGACATCGCGATCATGCCGGAAGCGATGCCGATCTGGTTGGCGAGTTTGCAGAGCTGGCCGGTGCCAGGCGCGCCCTGCAGCACGATCGTCTTGCCCATCGCCGCGAATAGCGGCTGGGCGAAATCGTAATCCTTCTGCGCGCCGCCGACCATGATCGTCAGCGTGCCTTCGCGCGCACCGCGATCGCCACCCGAGACGGGCGCATCCAACGGGCAGAGGCCCTTGGCCGAAGCCTCGGCCGCCAACGAACGGGCCAAGGCCGGACTCGAGGTGGTCATGTCGATGAGCACGCAGCCTGGCTTCGCCGTGGACATGAAGCCCTGCGGCCCACGCCAGACTTCTTCCACGTCGTTCGGATAGCCCACCATCGAGATCGCCGCATCGACGCCCCGGGCGGCTTCGGCCGGCGAGGCGGCCCACTTGGCGCCGAGCGCGAACAGGTCCTCGGCTTTGGCCTTCGTACGGGTGTAGACCGTGACCTCATGGCCGGCCTTGAGCAGGTTAGCCACCATGCTCTTGCCCATCACCCCGGTGCCGACGAACGCGATCTTCATAGGCCGAATCAAAGAGGAATAGAGGATTGAGTCGAGGACGGGAAAATGTCCCGGGCACGCGAGGGTCCTCCTCGCTTGCCCTCCCCCGACGATTCCCCGAGCCTATCGCCATGTCCTCGGCGCCCCTCACCGTCAGCGAACTCTCCGATGTCCTCAAGGGCACGGTGAACCGCATCGGGACGGTCGAAGTCGTCGGCGAGATCTCGGGCTACAAGCACTACTCGTCGGGGCACCATTACTTCTCGATCAAGGACAGCGGCGCGACGCTCGCCTGCGTG
>CAIXQT010000222.1 GCA_903921665.1 uncultured Opitutia bacterium | reverse complement strand
CGCGGCGTGCAGGGCCTCCTCCAGCGCTACAAGGACCTCCAGGACATCATCGCGATCCTGGGCCTCGACGAACTCTCCCCTGACGACAAGCTCGTCGTCTTCCGCGCCCGTAAGGTGCAGAAGTTCCTCTCCCAGCCGTTCCACGTCGCGGAAATCTTCACGGGCTCGCCCGGCAAGTACGTCGCCCTCGACGACACGCTGCGCGGCTTCGAGATGATCCTCTCCGGCGAGCTCGACCACGTGAACGAAAACGACTTCTACATGAAGGGCGGCATCGACGAGGTCCTCGCCGCTTCGGGCAAGTCCAAGTAATCCGACCCAATGTCCCTTACGGTCGAAATCGTCACCCCTGACCGCCGCGCCTACGAAGGCACGGCGGACAAGGTGACCCTGCCCACTTCGCTGGGTAGCATCGGCATCTTGCCCGGCCACCAGCCTATCACCGCGATCATCGCCGCCGGCGAAGTCATCCTGACGGTCGACGGCAAGGTCAGCCGACTCGCCATCGACCAAGGTTTCGTCCGCGTCGTGTCCGATAAGGTCTCTGTCGTGACCGAAGCCGCCATCGATGAGTCGAAGATCGACCTCAAGGCCGTCGAGAACGCCGAAGCGCGCGCTCGCCAGGCCGTCGAAGCCGCCCGCGGTCAGAAGGACATCGATCCGGTCGAGATCGCGAAGATGGAGCAGATTCTCCGCTTCGCCTTGGTGCAGCGCCTCGTGAAGGGCCGCACTTCGCAGGGAATGACGGAGTAAGCTGCCGCTTCTCGGCATCTTCTCTCCGTTTTTCGTTTAAAGTCGTTTTAAGCGGAACTTGCCCCTCCTTCGAGGGAAGGGCAGAGTTCCCTCGTGATTAAATCTGCGATCACGGTTTCGCTCGTCGCCCAAGCCAAGGGCGGGCCGTTTGTCTATTGGGATGGTCTGGAGGCCGCGGCCGCTTCCGCCGCGAAGCTCGGCTTCGACGCGATCGAGGTCTTCGCTCCGTCGGCCGCCTCGATCGACCGTCCGGCCCTCCACGCGCTTCTTAAGAAGCATAGCCTCTCCGCTGCGGCCTTCGGCACCGGCGGCGGCTGGCTCGTCCACAAGTGGCATCTGACCCACGCCGACCCGGCGATCCGCTCGCAAGCCCGCGAATTCATCCGCGCGATCATCGACGTGGCCGGCGAGTTCAAGGCCCCCGCGATCATCGGCTCGATGCAAGGCAAGGCGGAGGGCGAGGTCTCCCGCGACCAGGCCCTGACCTGGCTCGCCGAAGCGCTCACGGACCTGGGCGCCCATGCCGCCCGCCACGGGGTGCCGCTCCTCTACGAGCCGCTCAACCGTTACGAGACGAACCTCCTGAACCGCCAGCTCGACGCCGCCCAGTTCCTCGAGTCGCGCAAGGTCGCGAACGTGAAGCTGCTCTGCGACCTGTTCCATATGAACATCGAGGAGGTCTCGAACGCCGCCACGCTCCGCGCCTGCGGACGTCACGTCGGCCACGTCCACTTCGCCGACAGCAACCGCCAGGCGATCGGCTTCGGCCATACGGAGACGGCCACCGTCGTCGCCGCGCTCAAGGAGATCGGCTTCGCCGGTTATCTCTCCGGCGAGATCCTCCCGCTGCCCGATTCCGAAGGCGCCGCCGCGCAGACGATCAAGGCGATCCGCAACCACTTATCCCGCTAAGACCATGCTCAAGCACCAGCTCATCCACCCGAAGATCTCCGAAGTCCTCGCCCGCGCGGGCCATCACTCGGTCATCCTGATCGCCGACGGCAACTATCCGGTCTGGGGCAAGAAGGGCCCGAACGCCGAACTGGTCTCGCTCAATCTCTCGCCCGGCATCCCGACCGTCGCCCAGGTGCTCCGCGCGGTGCTCAGCGCCGTGCCGGTCGACGCCGTGAACACGATGGGGATCCCGGCCGACGACTCCTACGCGCAGAAGGGCGAGCCGCCCGTTTGGGCCGAGTTCCGCCAGGAAGTGAAGGCCGCCGGCCTGAAGCTCGAACTGCAGCCGATCCTGAAGTGGGATTTCTACAAGGCCGTCGAATCCGCCGACCACATCCTCACGATCCAGACCGGCGACCAAGCCCTCTGGGGCAACGTGCTCCTGACCGTCGGCTGCCGCACCGCCTGAACCTTCGCACCATGAAGACCCGCCCCCTCGGCAAGACCGGGATCGAACTCCCCATCCTCAGCTTCGGCGCCTCGTCGCTCGGCCAGGAATTCCGCAGCGTCGCCCTCGATGACGCCCTGAAGTCCGTCCAGGTCGCCCTCGACTGCGGCCTCAACTTCATCGACACGTCACCCTTCTACGGACGCGGCATGTCCGAGGTTCTTCTCGGTATCGCCCTCCGCGGCGTCCCGCGCGACAGCTATAAGCTCTGCACGAAGATCGGCCGCTACGACCTGACGCACTTCGACTTCAGCGCCAAGCGCGT
>CAIXQT010000221.1 GCA_903921665.1 uncultured Opitutia bacterium | reverse complement strand
GCCGAGCTGCGAGGAATGCACCTTCAAAGCCTGCGCGGCGGAGTGCGAATCGACGTCGGCCGAGTTGCCGGCTTGCGCGGCCTTGCCGGCGACGATGGAGACGCAGCCCTTCGGTCCGATCACGTCCTTCACGAAGAAGGCCTCCTCGGACATCATCGGACCCCAGCCGGCCTCGTACCAACCCACGGACCCGTCGGCGAAGGTCACCTGAAGGTGGCCGTAGTTGATCTGCCCCGCGGGCATGTCTTCGGTGAGACGGGCGCCGATGCCGGACACGCGGACCGGACGGCTACCGGTCATCAGGCACATCACGTCGACATAATGTACGCCGCAATCGACGACCGGGCTGCAGGTCTGCAGGAGCGACTTATGCGTCTTCCACATGTCACCATAGCTCTGCTGGTTGAGATTCATGCGCATGACGAGCGGCTTGCCGAGCGTCTGCACAGTCTTGATGAACTGGGTCCAGGCCGGGTGGTGACGAAGGATGTAGCCGATGACGACCTTACGCTTCACTTCCTTCGCCTTGGCGACGATCTGCTCGGCCTCGGCGACGGTCACGGCGAGGGGCTTCTCGACGAAGACATGGCAGCCGGCTTCGAGCGCAGCGACGGCATATTCGGCATGGGTATCCGGATAGCTCGAAATCGAAACCGCGTCAGGCTTGGTGGCTTTGAGCGCGGCATGGAAATCGCCGTACTCCGCATAGCCGCCGCCGAGCTCGGCGTTCAGCTTGGTGCGCGAGTCGGCCGAGCGCGTGACGAGGCCCACGATCTGGAAACCGGGGAGTTTATGGTACGCGAGGGCGTGCGAACGGCCCATGTGGCCGGCGCCGACGCAAAGGACTCGAATGGGGGTCGGGCTCATGTGCCGAGCATCGCCCTTCCTCCCTCCGCTTCAAGTCGGGAGAAGGCGATGGGGCGAAATTAATCGACCGATTAGTTCGGTAACGGCTGGGCGACTCCCTTGGCTCGCTGCGCCTCGAGTAAGGCCTTGAGTCGTGCGACGATTTCCGGGTGTTCATTGGCGACGTTACGACGCTCGCCAGGATCGTTCTGCAGGTCGAACAGACGCGGACCGGACTGGTCGCGGCTATCGTTAGTCTGCTCAGATTCGGAGCCGAGCAAATCGACGAGTGGGCCCTTAGCCCTCTTGCCCTTACCGGGAGCGCCGACGCCGGAGATAAACTTCCAGCGCGCGTCGCGGATGGAAAGCACGGCACCCTGCGTGCTGGAGATCAACGTTTCGCGACCAGCGCCACCGGTGAGGGCCGCGGACGTTTCGACGGAATCGAGCTTGAGGAAATCGGCGGGGTCGCCGCCGGCGACTTTCGTGAAGACGGCCGGCAAATCGACCTGCGACATCAGCGCATCAGAGACCTTGCCGGCGGGCGTATGGCCGGGCCAGCGCGCGAGGAAACCCACGCGCGTACCGCCTTCGAGGATGCTGTATTTGCCGCCGCGGAAAGGTCCAGCGGGGGCATGCGCCGCCACCTTGTTCCGCTCCACGGCCTGGTCCTTGTAACCATCGTCGAGCACCGGACCGTTATCGGAAGTGTAGATCACGAGGGTGTTCTCGGCCAGGCCCTGCTTATCGAGTTCGG
>CAIXQT010000220.1 GCA_903921665.1 uncultured Opitutia bacterium | reverse complement strand
GGATCAGCCGACGGATGGCGTCAGCCTGCTGAGGCAGCTCAAGACCGGCGCTCCGCTGAACCGCAAGGCCATCTACTGGCACTTCCCGTGTTACATCGGCAAGGGCGAGCCCATGAGCCTCCTGCGCGCGGGCGACTACAAACTCATCCAGAAATTCGCCGGCCCGACCTTCGAGCTCTACGACGTGAAGAAAGATCCCAGCGAGGAGCACGACCTCGCCAAGGCCGAGCCTGCCAAGGTCGAGGAACTCAAGAACCTCCTCGTCGCCTGGCAGAAGGACACCGGCGCGTTCCTCGCCGACCAGCCCAACCCCGCCTACGATCCCAGCGCCAAAGAACAACGCGGCGGCGGTAAGAAGAAAAAGTAGGACCGCTCCCAACCGCTAACCGCTAACACCTAAAACGGTTAGGGCGGCGATTGCCATCGCCGCCGTTCGCTTCCGCGCGTCCGCCTTCATCGGCCCTAGCTAAACCCGACGACTCCCTGCCTGCGGTCTCGGACGGCGGTGATGGCAATCACCGCCCTACCCAAGGCCCCAGCCAATCATCCGGTCTCCGGTTTCCCTTTGAGCGTCCGCCGCCCACCCCCGCCCCCTGAAATGTTTTCCTACCCCAACCCCTACCCCTACCCCTTAACTCACCTTTGCACTTTTGCACGCGGCTCCGCCGCAGTTGCACCTTTGCACTGCCTTTCATTCCTACGGCCCTCCGGGCCTCTTATTTGCTACCCGCTTCCGCCGGCTCCGCCGCCTTTGCTCCGGCCGGCAGTTCGCCGAGGAGTTCCAACGCGGTGATGGTCGCCTTGAAGGTGACGGTGCCCGCGCTGCCGCGGTCCGCGGTCATGGAAAGGTTGCCGATCGCGAGGTACGGCGCGCGCGCCTTCACGCTTTCGTAGAAGCGCAGGACGCTCGCGAGGTCCGCCTTGCGGCAGCTCATCTGGAGCGAGTGGATCGCGAACTTGCCCGCCTTGCTGGTCTTGGGCGATTCGGTGTTGGCGTTCAGCCCGGCTTCGCGCGTCGCGTTGATGGCCTCGGCGACGAGCTTGGCCTGATCGTAGCCATGGCCGGAATCGAGTCCCTGCACGGCGAGCGTGGTGGCGGCGCGGATCTCGCGTTCCTTCGCGAGCCAGGATTTCTGGACGAGCGCTTCTTCCTCGAAGGCGCGCCAGGCGTCCCAGCCGCCGCGGACGCGGGCCCAGGCGCCGGTCGACCAGAGGGTCGCGGCGACGAGCAGGGCGGCGAGGGCCATGTAGCGCTCGCGGGGTTTCAGGCTGAAGAAGAAATGTTTCATTGTTTGGGGGCTTCGGCGGCCTTGAGGAGCGCGGCCTGCTTGAAGGTGATCTCGAGGCGGAAGGTGGTCGAGGTCTCGCGCACGCGCGGCTCGCTGTTCGTCGCGGACTCGACTTCAGGCATGGCCTGCACGGCCTTGAGGAAGTCGGAGATGTCGCCGGCGTTCGGGGTCTTGGCGTCCACGGTCATCATCGGCTTCGTCAGCGTGCTGTCCTTGGGCTTCTTGAGTTCGCAGTGGATGTTGGTGAACTCGACGGTGGCGGGGCGCTTCTCGTTCACGAGCGCGAGCATCTCGATCGGGAGCAGGCGCTTCACGCCGAGCTCGAGGATGCGGGTGGTGATGGCCTGGGAGGCTTCGATGTCCTCGACCAACGGGCGGCGGCCGTCGTTCGCGGCTTCGAGCGAGCCCGAGCGGAGGCCGACGATGATGCCGGCGACGTCCATGACGAGGGCGGCGGCGAGCACGGCCGCGCCGAGGCGAGCGCCGGTCCAGAGCAGGAGGTTCAGGTGTTCCTTCTTGCGGCGTTCGGCGAGGAAGTCGCTGTCGCGGATGTCGGAGTCGTCCAGTCCCTTCTTGGGAATGGTGAAGGTGCCGTTGCCTTCGCGCTTCAGCACGAGGTTTCCTTCGGCGAGCGCGCCGGCAAGGGCGCCGGTCACGTTCTCGACGGCCGTATCGGCGGCGAGGTCCGCGCGGGTCGCGGCTTCGCGCGCGATGCCGGCTTCGTCGGCGTCGGCCAGTTCGGCCACGACGATCGCGGCGGGCAGCTCTTCGCCGGACTTCCAGGCGAGCGCGGTCAGGCGTTCGTCGCCGCGGTGCACGATGATGCCGTCCGCCGCCGGGCGGTGGCCGCAGAGGGCGAGGAATTCCGGGACGACCTGGCAGTCTTCCGGCCAGGCGAAGCTTTCTTCGGCGGTGAAGCGACGGCGATGCGCGGCGTAGGCGAGCACCTGCTTGCCGTCGGCCGACGAAACGAAGCCGACCAGCATCTGTTCCAGCGGGAAGGGCGAGACGGCTTCGAGCGCGAGGTTGACCTGGCCGGGGACGTCATCGCCTTCGACGGCGAGGCGTCGCACAAAGAAGCGGTTGCCGGGCAGCATCGCGGCTTCCTGAGGCTTGGCGTCCTTGAAGAGGCGTGAGAAAGGAGAGGTCATTTGGTGAGGGTCTTCGTGGCCCGGGGGGCTAGGGGGGAGGATGTGGCGGGGGCCGTGGGGTCGGTGGAATCTTCGGTCGGCTTGGGCGCAGGCTGGGCTCCGTTGTCTTCTTCCCAGGCGAGGATCTGGAACGGATACGCGATCGTCTTACTGGCGACGCGGCCGCTCATGGTCGATTTGCCGTAGGTGGGCGGCGCCTCGATCCCGGGGGTGAGGTAAGGGGAGGGTGTCGTCGTAGTCGACCGGGGAACGGCTGTCGAGGTTCCCGTCGTTTTCGGGATGGCAGGTACGGCGGTACCGCCCCGGCTCAGGCTGATGTCCGGATTGGTGTCCGGATTCGACGCGGCGGAGGGGTAGGCGACGTCCTCGCGGATGGCGACCAGCGCGCTCACCCGGCACTTGGACAGGCCTTCCTTCACCGTGACGCGCACCCACATGAGGATGACCTCGTCGTCGAACTTGGTCATGTTGAGGCCGCCGCCGACGAGCTGCTGCACCTCGGTGGTGACGCGGAAGTAGGGCGGGGTGCCGACGATGCGCCTGCCGATCTCGGCCTGCCGGTCGCGGATCAGCCCGAGCTGGCGCTCGTCCATGCCCTGCGAGAGCAGCACGGCGTCGGGGGCGGTGTTGATGTTGGCCTGCGGGAAGGTGTAAAGGCTGACGCAGTCCTTGAACGCCAGGAAGATCGGGGTCGCCCGGCCGAGTTCGTCGAAGAAGTGCTCCTTGGCCACGCCGATGGAACGGAACTCCTCGAAGCTGCGGATGGGGCGGCGCGCGGGGCGGAACGAAAGCGCGCTGCGCTGATAGGCGGCGTCCGTCGCCTCCTCCTCGATGGATTCGTACGACTTGCTCTGCCACGCGACGATCGCGTCGGCGGTGCGCTCGGCGTCGCGCTGTTCCATGCCGAGGGAGTATAGGACCTGGATCAGGTCGTTCTTGGTCAGCACGCTCAGCGGCAGCTTGCCGGTCTCGTCCTCGTATTCGAACTTCACCTCGAGGCCGTCGCGCGGCGGGAAGCCGGCGTACGCGTGCGGGTCGTCATAGCCCTGCGAGGGCGCGTGGATCTTGTTGAGGTCGATCGAGCGGATCTCGGCGATGACGGCCAGCGCGAGCTCGAGCTCCGACTGCGCGTCCGCCCGCAGGCGGCGGCGGTCCGCCTCGCGCGTGGCGATGGCGAGCTCCAGCGAATTGTCCTCCATGAACCGCGCGAGCAGCAGCGAGGCCAGCGTGATCAGCACGAGGACGACGATGATGACGGAGCCGCGGCGCTTGCGGGGGGTCATGGGGTGGAGGCGCCGGAGCGCTTGATGGGGAGATTGACGACCTTGGTGGCCTTCAGCGAGCCGCGCTCGAAGAGGAGGTGGATGCGCGCGGGCTTCTTCCAGGTAGTGCCGCCGGTGTCGTTCACGGGCTCGTCCTCGACCTTCCACTCCTTGAGCTCGGCGTCGTAATATTCGTAATGGAGGGCGGTGATGAACGGGCTGATGACGGTCTCATGCTTGTCCGCCTTCTCGCGTTCGATCTCGAGGCGCGACTGCCATTGGAACACGAGCCCGCGGCCTTCCTCGACGAACACACTGAAGTCGACGTCCGGCAGCGGCGCTTCCGGCCAGTCCGCCAGGCGGCCGGCGTCGGCGAGCAGGAAGCAGAGGCGCGGCTTGGTCGTGCCGGCGCCGTCGTCGACGTCCTTGAGCGCGACGCCCGACGCGCTCGGCCCGAGGGTGGCCTGCTCGAAGGCGTTGCGCACGAGCGCGGTCGCGGCGCGCGCATGCTGGTCGAAGAGGCGCTGGTCGCGCCCGCCGCCCCAGAGTTCGCTCATGGAGAAGAGGAAGGTGTTGAGCGCGACCATCAGCACGCCGAGCAAGGCCAGCGAGACGAGCATCTCGAGCAGCGTGAAGCCGCGGCGGCGGAGGGCGGCGTTCATCGCTTGGGCGCCGGGCGCGGCGCGGGTTGCCCTGCTTTGGTCGGCTGGCTGTTCTTGCCGCCGGCGCCGGGCTGACCGGCGGGGATGAGTTTCTTGCCGCGCGTCGGCGCGCTGATGAACGCCGAGTTGCCGTCGGCCTCCTTGTAGCCGCGTTCCTTCTCGAGGCGCTGGCGCGCTTCGTCGCGGATCTTCTGTCGGTCCGAAGGGATCGACCACGTGGGTCGCAGCAGCATGCGGGTCTCCAGGATCTCGGGGCCGTAATCGCCGCCTTCTTCGGCCTGGATCTCCGACGTCAGCTGCACGGCGAAGAGGTCGCTCACGGCGGTGGCCTCGATCTTGCCCTTCCAGCGCGCGTTGCGTCCGCCGGGCAGGTGAATTTCCCCGCCGGTCTCGACGTCGTCGAAGCCGGGGGTCTCCAGCAGCGCGGCGCGGCAGCGCGCGAGGTCATCCATGCGTTGTTCGTCCTGTCGCAACGCGAGGCGGCCCATGAGGACGTTCGAGTACGCGGCGCCGAGGCTCACGGCCGCGAGCGCGAAGATGGCGAGGCTCATCAGGACCTCGATCAAGGTGAAGCCGCGGCGTCTCATTTGGCGTCGACGGCCGGAAGCGGCGCGCAGGTGAGCGGGTCGATGGGCGTGATCTTACGGCTCTCGCTGCGGGTGATGTCCAGGCGCACGCGGTCGCAGGTGCCGTCCGGATAGAAGCGCATGCGGGCGAGCGGCTGCTCGGAGGCGACGCCGCCCAGCAGGATCGCTCCGGCGCTTTCGGGCGCGAGGACCTTGACCTTCACGCCTTCGACCTTCGGCAGCTTCTCTTCCGTGCGCGGGCTGCCCTCGGGGGCGTTTTCCTCCCCCCAGGTGAAATCCGGCGCGTCCTCGTCGGCTTCGTCCGTCGGCGTGAGCTCGAGGACCTTGCCTTTCTCCACGGCCTGCCGGCGGATCGTCTGCAGCAGCGCCATCAGCGCGTCTTCGGGATCCGACCGCGCCGTGCCCTTGAGCAGCTGCGCCGAGCCGCCGACCATCACGGCCGCGAGCATGCTCATCAGGCCGAGGACGAGCAGCGTCTCCAGCAAGGTGAAGCCGCGGCGGGCCGGGTTGCCGGATCGATGCTGCGGTGCCGGGTTCACCAGTTGCCGATATCGTCTTCGGTGTCCGGCTTCTTGTCGCGGCCCATCGAGTAAAGGTCGTAGCTCTCGGTATTTTTGGTGCCCGGGTAGCGGTACTGGTAGTCCTGGTTCCACGGGTCGATCGGCGTGCGGCCGCCCTTGGCTTCCATGTACGGTCCACGCCACTTGTCGGCCTTGCCTTCCGGCGCGGCGATCAGGGCCTTGATACCTTCCTCGGTGGAAGGATAGTCGCCCATGTCGATGCGGTAGCGGACGAGCGAGGTCTTGAGAGACTCGTTGACGAAGAGCTTGGCGACGCCTTCCTGGCTCTGGCCCAGGATCTTGTCGGTGTTCGTGACGGCGAGGCCGACGAGCATGCCGACGATCGCGACGGCGATCAGGATCTCAAGCAGGGTGAAGCCCTTGCGGAGACGACGGGCGGTGGTTTTCTGGACGGTGGTCATGGGAATGAAAAGATCAGCGGACCTTCGGAGTCTTCGCGCTGGTCGGCGCGGCCGTGGGCGTCTTGGGGGTCTTCGCGGTGGCCTCGACGCCGCGCTGGCGCGGATCCGCGTTGCCCTCCTGGCCGCGCTTGCCGAAACGTTCCTTCATCTGCTGGCGGAAGGCGTCAATCTGCGCGGGCGTGAGATTCTGCATGTTGACGCCGCCAGCGACAGGCGCGCCGGGGACGGCGGCCACGCCGGGCACGGCGGTCGAGACGGCTGCGAGCTGCGCGGGGCTCGGCCCGCGGTAGGCGACGACGACGGCTTGGTGCAGCGCCATCTGCTGCGGCTGTCCGCCGTTATCGATCACGAGGCTCTCGTTCACGGCGTCGAAGCCTTTGACGACGACCGGGACGTTCGCCGACGGCGCTTCGCCTTCGGCCACCCAGCTCGACTGCTTGGTCTGGGAATTGTAGATGCTGTAGTAGTTCACGCCGCCTTCGGCATACATGCCGCGGAACTCCAAGGTGCTCGGCGCCACGCCCGGTCCGGCCGGTGCGCCCGACCCGCCGAACGGCGGATTCTTGACCAAGCCCTCGAGGTCGACGGCCATCGCCGTGCCCAGGCCGAGGATCGCCGCCGTGAGCACGGCTAGGGGGATTCGAGGAAGGGCGAGCATCTTGATAAAGGGGTGGGGTATCTCTAAAACACCAAGCAAGGGGTTAGGTTGCCAACTTCATCCCGCATCTTGCCCGCCATCGGCTGTTTATCGAGGAATAATGCCCGAATTGGGCGTTTTTTGGCTTTAGGCCGGCCTAATCCACCCAAGATATGGCCGAATATCCATCTCTAATCGTTTAATAACGAAGGATTTAGCGGCTTTTACGATATTTTGACAACTTTTTGACAGTTTTGCCCTTTGATTTGCAACCTATCCCCGCCTCCTATGTTTAAATAACGGATGCAGCTCCCGGCCCCTCGCGCAGCGTTGCCCACCCCGATCTTTGCGATGCTTGGTGCGGTGCTCTCTGCCTTCATCGCCCCGCTGTCCGCCCAAGATTTCCAGAAGGACGTCCAGCCCTTCCTGAATAAGTTCTGCACCGATTGCCACGACGCCGAACTGGCGAAGGGCCACCTCAACCTCGAGGCCTTCAAGGACGACTCCCGTTTCTTCCGCGACCAGCGGATCTGGCGCGAGGTCGTCAACCAAGTGGTCTCCGGCGAGATGCCCCCGGTGAAGCAGAAGGTCCGTCCGACGCCCGCCGAGATCGAGCACCTGCAGACGTCCGTCCATAAGCTGCTGGCGAACGCCATCGCGAAGGCGAAGCCCGATCCGGGCGACGTCACGATCCGGCGCCTCAATCGCCTGGAGTTCAACAACACGATCCGCGACCTGCTCTTCCTGGACGAGAATTTCTCCGCCGACTTCCCGGCCGACGACACGGGCTACGGCTTCGACAACATCGGCGACGTGCTCACTTTCTCGCCCGTCCACCTCGAGCGCTTCCTCGCCGTGGCCGAAAACGTCGCCGCCAAGGCGATGCCGACCAAGCCCAACGAACTCGACGGCACGGGGCTTGCGATGATCGAGATGCTCCCGAAGGGCCGCCGCGACAGCCAGGACCGCTACTTCGATCCGGCGCCCTACCTGACCGGTCCGATGGAAGCTTCTCGCGATGGCGACTATGTGATCTCGGTCAGCCTCCGCTCCACCGGCGCGCCGGGCGATCCGCCTCCGCTCATCGGCTTCGTCGTCGACGGCAAGGAGGTCGGCACCTACCAGTTCAAGTCGGTCAAGAAGACCGAGACCGCCGAGGCCAAGGTCACGCTCACGCAAGGCAAGCACGAGTTCACGCTGAAGTGGCTCAACCCGCCCGCCAAGCTTGCCGGCAGCGGCCGCGCTCTCTCCGGCCTCCGTCTCCGCCTGCTCGGCCCGACCGACACGCGCACCGAATTCCAGCGTCGCTTCGCCTTGGCCCTCGGCGACAAGAAGGGCGCCCCTCGGGCGAACTTCTTCGTGAACTGGTTCGCCAGCCGCGCGTTCCGCCGCCCGGCCACGACCACGGAGATCAACCGTTATACACGCGCCTTCCTCGCGGCCGAGAAGACCGGCGGCACGTGGGAAGCCGGCGCGCAGGCGACGATCGCGATGGTGCTCGCCTCGCCGAAATTCATCTTCCGCGCCGAACAGGACGAGCAGCCCACCGAACGCGAACCGCACCCGATCAGCGAGTTCGCCCTGGCCTCGCGCCTCAGCTATTTCCTCTGGGGTTCGATGCCGGACGACGAGCTCTTCCAGCTCGCTTACGCGAAGAAACTCTCGGCCAACCTCGAGGCCCAGACCCGCCGCCTCCTCAAGGACCCGCGCGCCCAGTACCTCACTCAGGGCTTCGGCCTCCAGTGGCTCCAGCTCCGCCAGCTCTCCGCGGT
Source organism: uncultured Opitutia bacterium (assembly GCA_903921665.1). Classification (GTDB taxonomy): domain Bacteria; phylum Verrucomicrobiota; class Verrucomicrobiia; order Opitutales; family UBA953; genus UBA953. The sequence goes on along the minus strand of CAIXQT010000220.1, from coordinate 7,641 downwards.
CTCGCCTGACCCGATGCTCTACCCGCAGTTCAACGAATCCATCCGCGCCGGCATGATGAAGGAGACCGAGCTCTTCTTCGCCGAGGTCGTCCGGGAGGATCGCGACGTCCTCGACTTCATCGACGGCGACTTCACCTACCTCGACCGCGAGCTCGCCTCCTTCTACGGGATCAAGGCCGAGTTCCCGCGCGGCCGCGACACGGGTGAGTTCGTACGCGTCTCGCTCCCGAAAGGCGGCCGCGGCGGCATCCTCACCCATGCGTCGATCCTGACCTCGACTTCCAACCCGACGCGCACCTCGCCGGTCAAGCGCGGCAAGTGGATCCTCGAGCAGATCCTCGGCACGCCGCCGCCGCCCGCGCCGCCGTCCGTCCCGACGCTCGAGGGCCAGCAGCTCAAGGGCAACCTCCGCGAACGCATGGAGCAGCATCGCCGCGATCCGGCCTGCGCTTCCTGCCACTCGCGCATGGATGCCATCGGCTTCGCCTTCGAGCGCTTCGACGGCGTGGGCCGCTACCGCACGATGGAAGACGGCAAGCCGATCGATCCGGCCGGCAAGCTCTCCGACGGCCGCACGTTCGCCGGCGCCGGCGAACTCAAGCAGCTCCTTCGCAAGGACGGTTCGAAGATCGTCCGCAATCTCTCCTCCAAGCTCCTGACCTACGGCCTGGGGCGCGGGCTCGACTACTACGATGGTCCGGCGGTCGATAAGATCACCGATTCGGCCATGCAGTCGGGCAACCGCTTCTCGTCGCTCGTCCTCGGCGTGGTGATGAGCGACCCTTTCCGCCTCCGCCGGGGAACCTCCCAGGTCGAAGGCGGGTCAGAATCCACCAAGAAGTAACCCCTCTCCCGCCATGAAAACCGACCTCATCCCCCGCCGCACGGTGCTCAAAGGCCTCGGCGCCGTCATGGCCTTGCCTTGGCTCGAAGCGATGGGCGTCCAGACGTCCTGGGCCGCCGGCAACACGCCCGTCAATAACGCCGCGCCGAACCGCATGGCGTTCCTCTACGTCCCCAACGGCGTGAACATGGACGGTTGGCGCGTGGGCGCCGAAGGCGCGTTGCCGGATAAGCTGCCCGCGATCCTCGCCCCGCTCAATAACGTCCGCCAGGACTTCTCGATCCTCACCGGCCTCGCGGCCGACAAGGCCCGTCCCCATGGCGACGGCGGCGGCGACCACGCCCGCGCGATGGCGGCCTTCCTCACGGGCGCACAGCCTCGTAAGACCGACGGCGCCAACATCCGCGCCGGCATCTCGGCCGACCAGCTCGCCGCCGCGCGCATCGGCGACCGCACGCGCCTCGCCTCGCTCGAGATCGGCACCGAAGCCAGCAAGCTCGCCGGCGGCTGCGACTCGGGCTACTCCTGCATCTACCAGTCCAACCTCGCCTGGCGCTCCGCCACGCAGCCGATGCCGAAGGAAGTGAACCCGAAGCTGATCTTCGAACGCCTCTTCGGCGCGGGCTCCGACCTCGAACGCCAGCGCCGCGACGCGGCTCGCAAGTCCGTCCTCGACGCCGTCCGCGAAGATTTCCGCGAACTCAACGTCCGCCTCGGCGCCGATGACCAGCGCAAGCTGGACGAATACTTCACCGCGGTCCGCGAGATGGAGCTGCGCATCGCGAAATCCGCCGCCGGAGGACAGAAGAAACTTCCGGTCGGCACGCTGCCCCCTAAGGGCATCCCGGAAAGCTACGCCGAACACCTCCGGCTCCTCGCCGACCTGATCGTCCTGGCGTTCCAGACCGATACCACGCGTGTCGCGACGTTCGTCCTGGCCAACGAAGGCAGCAACCGCGCGTATCCGTTCATCGGCGTGCGCGACGGCCACCACAGCATCTCTCACCACGGCCACGACCCGGTGAAGCTGGCGAAGATCCAAGACATCAACGTCTTCCACTCGACGCAGCTGGCCTATCTCCTCGAACGCCTCAAGTCCGTGAAGGAAGGCGACGGCAACTTGCTCGACCACTCCATGATCGTCTACGGCTCCGGCAACGGCGACGGCGACCGTCACAACCACGACGATTTGCCGATCCTCCTGGCCGGCAAGGGCTGCGGTACGATCAAGCAGGGCCGCCACATCGTCTACTCGAATGAGGTCCCGCTCAACAATCTCTGGGTCAGCATGCTCAACCGCATGGACATCCGCGACGTCCAGCTCGGCGACAGCACCGGCGAATTGAAGAAATTGAGCTAAGCTCATTTCTTCAATTCAGAGTATCGAGTCTAGAGTATCGAGTATCGGGGGTGTGCACTCTGCCTCGGGTAGGGATGCGATGACATCGCATCCGCCTGTCTTGTGGTAGGGTCGGGACCGCGTCACGACATAGCCTGTCTCGGGTAGGGCGGCGATTGCCATCGCCGCCGTTCGCCACCGCACGTCGTACGCCCAACGGCCTTCGCTAAGACCCTACCCAAGCCCCTCCGAAACCTCTGCCTCCACCTTTGCACCTTTGCACAGGAGCTTCGCTCCGATTTGCACTTTTGCACTTCATGTCCCGCCACCCGCCACCCGTGATGGGGTCGCTTACCTTTGCACTTTTGCACGCGGCTCCGCCGCTGTTGCACCTTTGCACTGCCTTTTGTTTGTGCCCCCAGCCAATCATCCGGCCTCCGGTTCCCCTTTGAGCCAGGTCTTTGTCTCCCATGCCAGCCTGCCAGCATGACCCCTCGCGGCCTCCGGCCGCGTCTGCTTCGCAGCCGTTCACCATGCCAGCAGTTCCCCCACGGCTGCGTGGCGACGCCACGCAAGCCGTTCAGATCCATCCTGCTTCTTCGGCGATCGTATCCAGTTTGTGCTCGAGCAGCCCGAGTTGGGCCTTCACGGCCGCGACTTCCCTGGCGAGCTCGGCGTTCTGGGCGACGAGCTGCTGGAGGAGGGCGACTATGCTTTCGTTGGTGTGTTCGGATTTCACGTGAGTGAGAATGGTGGCGTGCGGGTGAATCTCGCGACGGCGGCACGCATGCGTCGGAGAGCGCAGAGGATTCCCGGGCGGGGAAGGGAGGTGGCCCGAAGGCCTGATTTTTAAGCGCGAAAACTCCCTGGGGTCAGCGTGAGCTGATCCTGCATGGATAGTGTATTCGCATTCTTAAGGACACGCCACCACTCTGCCCAAACCGCCCCCCATGTCAAGTTAGGGACAGCCCCGCGTGCTACCCTAATCTGTCCCTTGCCTCTGCTTCGAAGCCTGTCCCCTCACGGCTCCGCCGCGCCGGTAGGGCGGCGATTGCCATCGCCGCCGTTCGCCACCGCACGTCCGTATCTCCATCGACCCTGGCTAAGCCCCGACGACTCCCCGCCCTACCCAAGCCCCTCCGAAACCTCTGCCTCCACCTTTGCACCTTTGCACAGGAGCTTCGCTCCGATTTGCACCTTTGCACGTTCGGCGATCCCCACGCGGCGCTTTACGCCGCGTATTATATTATAATCTTCTTCTATAAAATCTCCCTTGCCCCTTCCCGCCCGATGTTCACAGTCGGCCGTCATGAACCCCGCCCGTCTGCTCCTGCTGACTCCCTTCCTGCTTGTCGGCTGCCTCAATCCTCAGGACGTCCACAATAGCGTCAAAGGCGACGACAAGGCCACGATCTCCGTCGGCGCCGCCCAGCGCAGCATCAAGGTCGGGATGACCAACGCCGCCGTGGCCGAGGCCCTCGGCTCGCCCAACATCCTCTCCACCGACGAAGAGGGCCGCGAAGTCTGGATCTACGACCGCGTCACCTCCTCCGTCCGCGCTACCGCCGCCAACGGCCCCCTGACCCTCTTCGTCGGCGGTTCCGCCGCCGCCGCCGAGCGCTCCCAGAGCACGCTCACGATCATCGTGAAGTTCGACAAGGCCGGCAAGGTCCGCGACCTGGCCTACCACACCTCGAAGTTCTAAACGATGCGCCTGCTCTCTCTTTGCTGCCTGTCCCTGCTGGTCGTCGGTTGCCAGACCGGCATCCCCGAGGACGCGCTCGCCCTCAAGCCCGACTCCCTTGAGCGTCGTCAGCTCGAATCCCGTCGCTTCGCCGGTGGCAAGGAAGCCGACATCCTGGCGGCCTGCTCCGGCGTCGGCCAGGACATGGGCTTCACCATCGACGAATCCGAAACCAAGCTGGGCGTGCTCGTCGCGTCCAAGACCCGTGAGGCCAGTGACGTGGGCTCCCGCTTCGCGATGGCCCTGCTTCTCGGCGCCAACGCCGCCAACTCGATGGATAAGTCGCAGAAGATCCGCCTCTGCATCATCGTGAAGCCCGTCGCCGGCAAGGAAGGCCAGGAATGGGTCGTCCGCGCGACCTTCCAGCGTATGGTCTGGAACAGTTACGGCCAGCTCACCCGCCTCGAGGGCCTGAGCGAGCCGGAGCTCTACCAGCAGTTCTTCGAAAAACTCTCGAAGTCCGTCTTCCTCGAAGCCCAGAAAATCTAACCTATGATCCTCCGTCTCTCCCTCCTTGCCGCTGCCTTGGCCTTCACCGGCTGCGTGCATAACGCCACCAACTCCGCCCTCGAAGTCGGCTCCAACCAGGTCCAGCTCCGCCAGATCCAGAGCCGCGCCTTTGATACGACCGACAAGACCAAGACCCTCCGTACGGTCATCTCGACCTTGCAGGACCTCGGCTTCGTCATCGACAAGGCCGATCTCGAACTGGGCTCGATCACCGCGACCAAGCTCGACGGTTACGCCCTCCGTATGTCCGTGACCGTCCGTCCGCGTAACGCCAAGCAGCTGCTGGTCCGCGCCAACGCCCAGTACCAGGAAACCGCCGTCACCGATCCGGCGCCTTACCAGTCCTTCTTCAGCTCGCTGTCGAAGAGCATGTTCCTGACCGCGCAGAACGTCGACTAAAGGGCTTCGACTTCGTCCCTGAAGGGCGCGGCTTCGGTCGCGCCCTTTTTATTATATTAAAAAACTAATATAAAAATCGGTTGCAAGCCCTCGGGCGGGCGTTTCGTTCGGGGGTGATATGAAACACACCCCTAGCATCCTCCTCCTCACCCTCGTCGCCGCTTCGGCCGCCGCCGCCCCTGGCGTCGGTTCCGGACTCAACTATAATCGCGTCGAGGTCGGTTACCTCAGCAACGACAGCCTCAAGGGCTTCAACGTCGGCGCCACCGCCGAACTCGCCCACTCCGGCGTCCTCGTCACCGGCATCTATGCCGACGTCGACGGCAAGGGCGACATCGCCGGTTACGGCGGCTATGAGACCGGTTTCGGCCTCGCCTATAAGTTCAACGTCGGCCCCGGCGACCTCGCCGTCGGCTTCAGCTACATCCAGGGCCAGTTCAGCTCCGGCAACGGCATCGCCCAGGCCGAGCAGAAGGGTTTCGGCCTCCAGTATCGCCAGGCGATCGGCAGCAACTTCGAAGTCCTCGCCGGCTACCAGCGCGTCCGCACCAACCTCGGCGCCCTTGAAGTCGACGGCTTCGGCAACATCTACGCCGCCGCCGGCACCAGCAGCGTCAACGTGTTCAACGTCGGCGTCCGCTACAATGTGACCTCGAACTTCGACGTCTCCCTCGGCTATGCCTTCCAGGGCACTTCCGCCGGTGGCGACACGCTCGGCGTCTCGGTCGGTTACAGCTTCTAAGCTGAACGGACAGCTTCTTGCACCAGAGCCCGGCCTTACGGCCGGGCTCTTTCCGTTGGGTAGGGATGCGATGACATCGCATCCGTCTGCCTCTCTGCCGTTCCCAACCGCTAACCGCCATCCGCCAACACCTCGCGGCTCCGCCGCGCCAGGTAGGGTCGGGACCGCGTCACGACATAGTCTGCCTTGGTAGGGATGACCGCCACGGCCGCCGCATGGTGGCCGTTAGGTAGGGGCGAGACTACGTCACGCCCTCATGTCCTCGAATCCTCCGGCCCTCATGCCCTCGGATTCGGCCGACCGGCCAACTGATCAACCGGTCAACTAGGGTTACCCCTCCACCCAATTCCATGTTGCCACTGCTTCTCCCGGCCGCATGATTATGCATAGGTTTGGAAGTAGGCGCAGGCCTGCGGAAATACCTCCAAGGGGGCGCGTTAGCGCCCCTTATCCTTTTCCGAAGACCAAAGGCGATGATAGCGACGAAGCAGCGCCTTGCCGCCCGTGCCGCGGAAGAAGTGATTAGGCATCAGCATCTGCTTGGTCAGGAAGCTCAGTAGATCGCTCAGCTGCAGGAGATGACTTTGGTGCGATTCCCGCCCGAAAGGTAGGTCGATGAGAAGTCCTTTCAGCTTCGGATTCGCCAGCATGGCCTGATCGATCCACCGACTGCCTGGCGAAGGGCGAAGGTCATCGCTGATGATCACCAGTCCTTTTGCTTCGCACCTGGAATGGGTAGCCGCTTCGACCTTGTCCGTCGCTTTGATTGCCAAAGCTGCCCACGCTATCGCGAGCGGATCGGCCGCACCGGATGACTTGTCGATGAAGACGCGGTAGAGGGTGACTTTTTCTGTCCGGCTGAGGAAGCCTAGCAGGTGGAGCAAGCACTGTACCCGTTGACGTTGGTTCAGGCCTAGATGATCGCGCGAACTACTCAGAAACTCGGCGGCGTGGATCTCCGCTTCAGGCGAGAGGCCGTGCAACTCTGCCAGCCGAACACGCAGTTCCTCCAGGTGGCGTGTCACCTCATGCCAATCCGCATGGTGCACGGATAGTCCGCAGAGAATGAAGTATCTGCTCGAGCCCTCCTTGGTTCCTGGGTCTCCGCTTTCATCGACATAGACTAAATCCATCCGGGCAGGGTTTTGTCCTCTCATTCCCCCGCAACCCCGGGAATCCCCCAGCATGGGGTCTGACTTCGTTCGGAATGCTGAACGTGTCTGACCTCATGCTGTCTGCTTTGCTGCCGCTCCCAACCGCTAACCGCCAACCGCTCATACCTCGCGGCTCCGCCGCGCGGGTAGGGCGGCGATCGCCATCGCCGCCGTTCGCCTACGCACGTCGTACGCCCAACGGCCTTCGCTAAGACCCTACCCAAGCCCCTCCGAAACCTCTGCCTCCACCTTTGCACAGGAGCTTCGCTCCGATTTGCACTTTTGCACTTCATGTTAGCGGCTCCGCCGCGCTTGCTTCGCAGCAGTTCACCATGCCAGCAGTTCCCCCACGAATGAGCGAGCGCTGCGCGCTCGCTCATTCGTAATGCGTCCACATCCGGATCACCTTCACCGTCTTCTCCTTCGCGTAGACCTGATAGACCAAGCGATGCTGCAGGTTGATTCGACGCGAGTACGCGCCGGCCAGGTCGCCGACGAGCGCCTTGACGGGCGGGGGATTCTGGAAGGGGTTCTTCGCGACCACCGCGAGCAGCGTCTCGACCTTCGGACGTAGCCCCGTCTTGGAGGCCTTCAGGGCATCCTTCTGGGCCTGCTTCGTATAGACCAGCTCCCAGCTCACCAGCGGAGCTTCTTGGCGGACTTCTTCAGCGGCTCTTTCATTCCACGGCGGATCGAGACGCCCACGCCCGGGATCGCCGAGAGATGGAGGGTCTCCTGGATGTTCGCCCAGTCAGCCTCGCTGACCAGCACCGCGTTCCCGCGCTTGCCCGTGATCTGGATCGGCTCGTGGACGGAGGCCTCGATCAGCTTGTAGAGCTGCGCGCGGGCCCGGGTGGCGGTAATCGTCGTCATAGCCACAAAGGTACGCAAAAGCGTACGCATGGCAAG
>CAIXQT010000219.1 GCA_903921665.1 uncultured Opitutia bacterium | reverse complement strand
TCGGCCACGCTGCCCTTCTTCGGCGTCGACGCCGCCGTCCTCGACGAGAACGGCAACGAGACCGACCACGGCATCCTCGCGATCCGCAAGCCTTGGCCCGGCATCACGCAGGGCATCTTCGGCGACGAACAGCGCTACGTGGACACCTACTGGAACCGCTGGGGCGGCAAGTACTACTTCCCCGGCGACGGCGCCATCCGCGACAAGGACGGCTATCTCTGGATCACCGGACGCGTCGACGACGTGGTCAACGTCTCGGGCCACCGCATCGGCACGGCCGAGCTGGAAGCGATCTTCATCGAGGACGCGGCGGTCGCCGAGTCCGCCGTCATCGGCGTGAAGCACGACCTCAAGGGCCAGGGCCTCATGGCCTTCGTGATCCTGAAGTCCGCCGCCGCCAAGACGGTCAACGAAGCCGACCTCGCCAAGAAGCTTAACGGTATGGTCGACGCCAAGATCGGTAAGTTCGCCCGCCCGGAACGCATCGTCTTCGTCCCGGATCTCCCCAAGACCCGCTCGGGTAAGATCATGCGCCGCCTCCTGCGCGACATCTCCGAAGGCCGCGAACTCGGCAACGTCTCGACCCTGGCCGACCCGGCCGTCGTCGAAGCCATCCGCGCCAAATTCAACGCCGCCAAGGCCTGAACTTAGACCTCAGCCCTCAACAAGACCCCGACCCCCGTCGGGGTCTTTTGTTTGAAGACATCAGCTCAAAGGTGGTGGCGGTTAGCGGATGGCGGTTAGCGGATAGAACCCATTTCGGGTGACAGGTGACGGACACGGGAGCCAGGAGTTCAGGCTCCGGCCGCCCGGGGACCAGCCGCAGGAACCCGAAGCCGATGGCCGATGGCTGAACAGCCGACTCCTGAATGGCCGACGCCCCGGTGGCCGTCACCCGTCACCTAGAGTAATGAGATCCCCCAGCATCCTCCCGGTTTCCGGTCTCCCCTTGAGCGCCTTAAATTCCGCCACCTGCCACCTGAAACGCTGCCTCCACCTTTGCACTTTTGCACAGGCCGCAGGCCGATTTGCACGTTTGCACCTAGGACAGCACGTGGTGCTGTCCCTGCCCCACCGCTCACTTGCCTCCCCTCGCCCTTCCCCCTATTCCTGACCCATGCGCGCCCTGCTCCTGCCCTTGCTTCTCCTGATCACGGGATTCGCGCCCGCCGCAGCGGCGCCGAAAGATGATGGCATGAAGGACTACGTCATCCCGGTCGGATGGAACGCCCTTTTGAATAAAGAACGGAAGACCGCCCTGATCATCGGCGAATTCAAGACCCCAAGCCGCGGGCGCGGCAAAGTGACGCCGCTCAACCGGGAAACCGAAGCTGAGCTGCTCGCCGCGATCAAGAAGCTCGGCTACACCGTCGTCCGTCCGCCGGCGCCCCCTTCGCCGAAAGGCAACCCGACCGGCGATGTCCGAGATCGGGTCATCCCGGTCGGATGGAACGCGCTGGTCAACCATGGTCAGAAGACGGCGCTGGTCATCGGCGAATTCAAATCCGAAGGCCGAGCCCACGGCACGCTGGAGGTGCTCAATCGCGAAACCGAGGCCGAGCTGCTCGCCGAGATCTCCAAGCTTGGCTATACGGTCCAGCGTCCGCCGCCCCGCCAGCCGAACATGCCGAACGATATTGGCTTCAAGGATTTCGTCATCCCGGTCGGCTGGAACGCCTTGCTCAATCACGACAAGAAGACCGCCCTGGTCATCGGAGAATATAAGCGTCCGGGCAGCGCCCACAGCAAGCTTTCGCTCCTGCATGCCGACACCGAGGCCGAGCTGATGGCGGAGATCAACAAGCTCAGCTATGCGGTGATCCGGCCGATACCCCCTCCCACGAGCAACATGGGTGTGGTGCGCGATGAAGTCATCCCGGTCGGCTGGAACGCCTTGCTTAACGACGAAAGGAAGACGGCCCTGGTCATCGGCGAGTATCAGCGCGAAGGAAAATCCCACGGCACGGTAAGGGTCCTCAACCGCGGCACCGAAGCCGAACTGATGGCCGAAATCGCCAAGCTCGGCTACGAAGTCCAGCGCCCGCCCGCCCGCCAAGCACGGACGAATGCGCCGCCAGGAGACGGCTCCAAGGAGCTGGTCTTGCCCATCGGCTGGAATGCGTTGCTCAACATGGAGGACCGGACCGCCGACATCCTCGGCGAGTCCAAGACCGAAGGCCGGATCCGCAGCAAGCTGACG
>CAIXQT010000218.1 GCA_903921665.1 uncultured Opitutia bacterium | reverse complement strand
TGGAAATGAGCCGCCACGCCGCCGCGACCGTCGAGGAAGTGCTCGGAGCTGACGCAGGCCGTGACCAGCCCGCAGCCGGCGGCGAAGGCGCGCAGGTCTTGGTCGAGGCGGTATTCGTCGGGCTCCTGGTATTCGAAACGCGCGGCCTTGGTCGCCTTGAAGACCTGCTGAAGGTTCTCCGCGAAGTTCTGGCGGTTATCCTTATCGCTTAATCGGAAGTAACGGACCTGATGGCCTTGCTTGGTCAGCAGCTCCGCCATCCGGCGCATCCCGGCGAAGATCGCGATAACCTTCTGGGCGTGATGCACCACGTAGTCCGTCTCGGACCGGACCTCCATGAAGACATACGTCACCGACGCGTCCTTCTTCCCGAACCAGGAATGCTCCGGATTCAGCTGGTCGCCGAGGATGAGACGGACGGTGGAGGGCACGTACCCAAGGGAGGATGAAATACCCTGCTGGCAAGCGAGGCATTCAGGTAGGGTTGAGCGGCCCGCTCAACCGAACGGCTGACCGAGTCGGTCAGCCCTACCTTGCGATGCAGGCACAAAAAAGCCCGGGGTCTCCGGGCTGATTTTAGGGCCTAAGCTTGGAGGCTTACTTAGGACCGCCGCTGCGGCGGGTGCCGGGACGACCGAAGGGGCGGTAGTTACCCTGGGAGGCGCGGAAGCCGCCGTGACGACCACCCTGGGGGCGGCCTTCGCGTTCGCTGTTGTGCGCGCCGGCGCGGGGATCCTGGTGACGCTGGAAATCTTCCGGGGTGCGGGGCGGAGCCTGCTGGGTGTAGTCGAAGCCCTGCAGCTTGCCGCAATGGAGATGCTTGCCGACGATACGCTCGAGGCGGCGCAGTTCGCCGAGGTCTTCGCGGGTGACGAAGGTGATGGCGGTGCCGGTCGAGAGCGCGCGGCCGGTGCGGCCGATGCGGTGGACGTAGTCTTCGAGCTGGTCAGGGAAGTCGAAGTTGAAGACGTGGGAGATGCCGTCGACGTCGATGCCGCGCGAAGCGATGTCGGTCGCGACGAGCACGCGGATCTCGGCGTTCTTGAAGGCCTGCAGGGCGCGCTGACGCTGGCTCTGGGAGCGGTTGGCGTGGATGGCGGCGCAGCTGATGTCTTCGCCCTGGAGCTTGCGGCAGATACGATCGGCGCCGTGCTTGGTGCGCGCGAAGACGAGGACCATCTTCAGGGACTCGTCCTTGAGGAGGTGGTGCAGCATGACCTGCTTGAGCGCGCCCGGGCACTCGTAGAGGAGCTGGGTGACGGTCTCGGCGGGGTTGGAGCGGCGACCGACTTCGATGAGCTGAGGGTCGCGCTGGTACTGCTTCGTGAGGGTCTCGATCTCACGGGAGAGCGTGGCGGAGAACATCAGGGTCTGGCGTTCCTTGGGGAGCGCGCGGACGATGGTGTTAATCGCGGGCAGGAAGCCCATGTCCAGCATGCGGTCGGCTTCGTCGAGCACGAGGTATTCGACGGCGGAGAAGTCGCCATGACCCTGGCCGCCGAGGTCGAGGAGACGACCCGGGGTGGCGATGAGGAAGTCGCAACCACGACGGAGGGCGGCGATCTGGGGGCGCTCGGAGACGCCGCCGTAGCAGGTGGCGACGGTCGCGCCGGAATAACGGGAATAGGCGGCGACGTTCTCGGCGATCTGGACGACCAGCTCGCGGGTCGGGGCCAGGATCAGGCAGCGGACGCGACCCTGGTGAGCGCCGCTCTTGGTCTGGACCAGCTTGGTCAGCAACGGGAGGGTGAAAGCGGCGGTCTTGCCGGTTCCCGTCTGGGCCACGCCGATGACGTCCTTGCCTTCAATGATGGTCGGGATCGAGGCCTTCTGGATGGGCGTCGGTTCCGTGTAGCCCTGATCGGCCACGGCTTTGAGGATGGAGGCGTCGAGGCCTAAGGATTTAAACGGCATTAGCGCAAAGTGAGTAGAGGAAATGGAAAGGGCGAGAAGAATAGGGGGATAACGGGCATATGGTGGTAGCGGTTGGCGGTTAGCGGTTAGGCCACCAAACAGCTGTCAAAAGGACTGGTAATCAGGTCGGGAATCAGGTTCGGACTCATCCAACCGCCAACCGCTCACCGCCACCACCTTCGCTGGGACTGCGTCCCAGCATTGCACTCCACCCTGCCCTGCATAGTAAAGCCTCACCCACCAACAGCATGACGACGAAACAACCCGACGGATGGAGTTCGAAACTGGGCGTGATCATGGCCGTCGCCGGCAGCGCCGTCGGCCTGGGCAACTTCCTTCGCTTCCCAGGGCTCGTCGCCGACAAGGAAACCGGCGGGGGTGCCTTCCTGATCGCCTATTTCGTCTCCCTCCTGGTCGTGGGCCTGCCGATCTGCTGGGTCGAATGGACGCTGGGCCGATTCGGCGGCACACAGGGGTACAACTCCTCCCCGGGTATCTTCCACGCCATCATCCGCAAGCCGTGGGGTAAATATGTCGGCCTCCTCGGCTTCATCATCCCGGTCGGCGTCTACTTCTATTACGTCGTCATCGAATCGTGGTGCCTCGGTTACGCCTGGAACAGCTTCACCGGCGGACTCGACCTAGGCAAGGATCCCAAGACCTACGCGGACGCCTTCGCCGCGTTCACCGGCCTCAAGGCCGACGGCGCCATCCTCGGGCTCGGAACCCCGTTCCTCTTCTTCATCGGCGTCTTCATCCTCAACTTCGTCATCATCTACCGCGGCCTCTCCAAGGGCATCGAGTTCATCTGCAACTGGGGCATGCCGCTGCTGATCGCCATCGCCCTCATCCTGCTGGCCCGCGTGCTGACCCTCGGGACCCCGGATCCGACGAAACCCGAGCTCAGCGTCTGGAACGGCCTGGGATACATGTGGAATCCCCACGACATCGCCAAGGGCCTCTCCAATCCGGCCGTCTGGCTCAAGGCCTCCTCGCAGATCTTCTTCACGCTCTCGGTCGGCTTCGGCGTGATCATCACCTACGCGAGCTACCTCAAGAAGAACGATGACGTCGTCCTCAGCGGCCTGACCGCCACCGCCGCGAACGAGTTCTGCGAAGTCGGCCTCGGCGGCCTGATCACCGTCCCCGCGGCCTTCGCCTTCCTCGGCGCCTCGGCCGTCGCGGGCGGCACCTTCGCCCTCGGCTTCAATGTGCTGCCGCAGGTCTTCGCCGGCATGCCCTACGGACATCTCTTCGGCGGACTCTTCTTCACCCTGCTCTTCATCGCCGCCATCACTTCGTCGCTTTCGATGCTGCAGCCCGGCATCGCCTTCCTTGAGGAAGGCCTCGGCCTGGATCGCCGTGGCTCCGTGGCGCTGCTCGGACTGATCACCGCAGTGGGCTGCACACTGGTGGTCTACTTCAGCGAAGGCCTGAAGGCGCTCTCGACGGTCGACTTCTGGATCGGCGACATCGGCATCTTTCTGCAAGGCACGCTGCTGATCTACATCTTCAATCTTTCGTTCGGCACCGAACGGGGCTGGACCGAGGCGCACCACGGCGCCGACATTCGCATCCCGAAAGTCTTCAAGTTCGTGATCCGCTGGTTCTCGCCGGCCTTCCTGACCGTGATCTTCGCGATGTTCGTGCTCAAGAACGTCGCCGGCTGGAATCTCTCCTTCAGCACGCCCGTCTTCGCGCCGACCGACCCGATCCTCGACCTCATCGGCGGCCCCGGCCACCCGGCCAGCGGCGTCGCCCGCCTGACCGCCTTCTTCCTCCTGCTCTTCGCCGCCTTCTCGGCGCTGATGATCCATCGCGCCGGCAAACGCTGGGACGCCCGCTGAACCTAAGACCTTACGACCATGACTACCGCCGGACTTCTCTTCATGCTCATCTCGGTGGGCGCGGTGACCGGACTCTTCGTCTGGTGCCTGATCAAGGTGCTCACGGGCAAGAAGAACCCGGAACACCTCGCGCACGTCGAGCCGGTCGAGACCAAGGACCTCGACCGTCGCTAAGCCGGCTTACTTCTTCGCCGGGGCCAGCTCCTGGCGCGTGGCGATGGGCACGTAGCCGATCTCGAGCCCTTTCGGCGGCGTGAGGACCTGGGCCGGATCGAGCGCGGCAAGCTTGCCGACGGTGGGCGGCGCGAGATAGTCGCGATCCTTGGTCCACGAGCGATGGAGCTTCTCGACCTTGACCTGCAGGGCTTCGCGCTCGGCGGACGTGAGGTCGGCGTTGAGGATGGCCGGCTGGTCGGCGAAGCGATACCAGTAATAAGTCACGACGCTGCCGTCGCCGAGAAAGGCCTGGAACGGTCCAGCCTTGGGGCCAGGAATCTTCCAAGTCGTCTTTTCCCCGGGCTGGGTCTCGCGCGGCGCCTGCGGCTTTTCCTTCGGCGGCTCGAAGCCCATCTGCGCCAGACCGGTCGCGACCGGGACGTCCTTCGATGTCACCGCGCTCCAGCGGCCGTTCTTCCCGAAGGAGCCGAGGCGATAATATTCAGGCAGCGTCACCAGTCCCGGACGGGAGCGGGACACGAGATCGTCGTTCCATTTGTAACCGTAGGTATGCGGATCGGGCGAATGCGGCGTCGCGAAGGCCTTCCAATCGAGGCCGGGCTTCGCCTCGCGCTTCGTCCCCTGCGGATAGATGCTCCAGGTCGAACCGCCGCCCGTCCGGAAACTCTGGACCAGCGCGCCGGCGGGATTGATGGCACCGGAGGCCACGGGACCGCCGTCGAACCAAGCCTTCACGCCATCATAAAGGGCGCGACGGTCATAGCAGGTCAGGCGATGCAGGACGACCGTCGTGCCATCGGCTCCGACCGGGAAAGAGGTCGGGGCCACGCGCGCGTAGCTGTCGCCCTTCTCGTCCTTGGCCATCGCGGCCGGGACGTACTGCGTCTCCATCTGGAAATGCTTGTTCGGATCCGAACCGCGTGAATCGAGCATCTGGCCCGCGTAGGCGGGATTACGGACGGCCGCGCGCGACCAGAAGTTCGGCGTAAAGAAACAGACCGGGCCCTTGAAGTTCGAAGAGTTCAGGAAGAGCGTCCAGCAGTTGGCGCCCGTGGGGACGTCCTTGCCTTCGGTCTTCGCCTTGGCCTCGGCGAACGGCATCGGCAGGTAACCGTAGCCGAAGAGCTCGCCGTTGACGCCCTGCTTGAGGTTGAGGCCATCGAGCGGGAACAGCAGCCACGGCGTGAGCTGCGCGACGCCGTAGAGTCCGCGCGGGTCTTCCCACGTGCCGCGTCCGTAACCCGGTCCGTTGGCGATGTCGTAGAAATTCACGCCGACGCCGCCCATGATGAACTTCGGTGTCACCGACGGGAAATGCGTGTCGCGCCACCAGCCGAGACCGCCTTCGATGTCGTTATAGAGGTCCTTGGGTTTCTCGTCCTTAGGATACTGCGGGTGCATCCAGGTGCCGAAGAGGCCGGTCTGGAAACGATGGCCGGGGTATTCGCTCAGGAGCGGCCAGGCGGCGGCGTAGATCGAGAAGCCGGCTTCGTAAGGCTCCGTCACGCGCTCGGTCGGGACGATGAGGTAACCGGCCATCTCGACCTTCTGCGGGGCGGCGGGAAGCATCGCTGCCAGCAGGCAGACGACCAGGAGTGCGGGGGTGCGCATGCGAAGACTTAAGCCCCAAGACGGCCCCCTGCCCACCCGAAAGCATTGGCGATTGGCGGTTAGCGGTTGGGCGTACGCAGCCACCCTTCATTCACGATTCGCCTGTCCCTGACACCATCCCAAACTGTGCTTTGAACCTATCCCCTCCGCCCCGACAAAACCCTACCCCAAGCCCTACCCCTATCCCTAACCCGCTCCCGGCCCGCCTACCCCTGCCAATTGGGCTTTGACTAGGGTTTTCCCCGTCCGTTAACCATAACCCTCGATTCCGTCCGTCCCGACCCCATGAAACGCACCCATACCTGCAACGCCCTCCGCCCCGCCGACGCCGGCCAGACCGTGACCCTCGTGGGTTGGGTCGACACCAAGCGCGACCTCGGCGGCGTGACCTTCGTCGACC
>CAIXQT010000217.1 GCA_903921665.1 uncultured Opitutia bacterium | reverse complement strand
CGTTCGAAATCCCAGGCCGCATCGTTGCCGCGCAGCTTCACTTTCAGGGCCTTGAGTCCGTCGGCCTTGATCCATTCGTCGAGCGAAGACGGGTAACCGTCGGCGACCTTGTTCGCGCCGGCTTCGGCGAGCGTGAGAAAATCGAGACCGCCCACGAGATGCCAGGCGAGCAGCTTGGCCGTGACGGGCGTGCGGAAATAATCAGCGGGATAGCGGCCGGCGAAGGACACTTCCTTGGCATCGGCGGCGGGGGTGACGAACGCGGAGAGGTCGCGATTCATCCAGGGGGCGCAGTAGGTCGAATAGGTCGGCACGCCGTGGGCCAGGCCATAGGCGTCGTGCAAGGCGAGGTCGAACGGCGAACAGCAGACCAACGCCGCGAGGGTCGGGATGGCCACGCCTTCCGGCAGGCCGGCGTTGAACTTCTCAAGGATGCCCGGGAGGGCTTCTTCCAGGAAGTCATGGCCGATTTCCAAAGGATGCCCGCGAGTTTCGAAGTTCGCATAGGCCTCAGTCAGCGTGTCGCAGAAATCCTGCAGAGCCTTCAGACGGACGTCATAAGCCACCGGCGAGGGCCAGACCCACTGCACGCTGAGCGGGGTCTCGCCCCACCCTTCGGCGCGGGAACCATCAGCCTTCTCGACCGTCACGCAGACGCGGGCGCAGACGACGCTCGTGACCGTCTCATGACCGAACTTCAAAGGCAGACGCAGGGTCACCGGCAAGGCATGCCAGCGCACCGCTCGAATCCGGACGTCGCGAGGATTCATCGGCGATCAGTCTTGGAGGGCCTGACCGGAGGTTTCCTTGCCGAGGAAAGCGACCAGCAAGCCGACGCCATAGACGAGGGTGATAGCGGCCGCGGCCTGCTGGTAACCGCCGAGGCTCTCGACCAACTTGCCGCTCAGGAGTACGAAAGGCACGGCCACCAGTCGTCCGGTATTGTAGCAGATGCCCTGCCCCGTCGCGCGGACGCGGGTCGGGAAGAGTTCCGGCAGATAGAGCGGAAAGAAACCGAAGAAGGCCGTGGCAGCCATGCCGAGCGTGAAGATCTTCGCGGCCATGAGCCAGGGGAAGATGCCGAAGAGCATGTCGCCGGACCAATCCGCCGGGGTCCGGTAGATCCAGACCGTGGCGGCCAAGGCGAAGAGGCAGAGCAATTGGTAACCCAACCGACGACGCAGCCCGGCGAGGAGCAACGGCGCCACGAAAGTGCTGCAACAAGCCCCGACCGAGACGATGACCATCGCCATGGCCTTGGCGCGCGGATTATCCGGACCGGCGAGATCGCCGACCCAAAGCGGAATCCATTGCACCGCGCCCCAGGTGCCGACGAAGACCACCGAGACCATCATAATGCCGGCGAGCGTCGCAACGCGGAGCTCTCCGCTGAACACCTCGCCGATCTTGGAGCGGGCGGGTGCGACCGAAGCAGCCTCCTTCGCGGCGGAGCGTTCCCACTTCTCGGACTCGGGTACGAACAGACGGATGAGCAAGGTAAGGATAGCCGGCGAAGCACCGATCAGGAAGTGAATGCGCCAGGAAGAACCGTCGGCGGGATACGCGAGCGCCATGCAGCCAACGAGCACCATGCCGAGATTGGCGGCCATGCCGATGGCGCCGGCCATCTTGGAGCGATGGCGTTCCGGCCAGGCTTCCATCACGAGCGCCACGCCGAGGGCCCACTCGCCGCCCATGCCGAGCGCCGCCATGAAGCGGGCGGCGGCGAGGTGCGTCGGATCAGTCGCGAAATAGCAGACGCCGCTGAAGATCGAGTAGAAGAGGATGCTGAAGGACATCGCCTTCACGCGGCCGATGCGATCACCCAGCCAGCCGAAGGCCGCGCCGCCGAGAGCCGCGCCGACGAGGAACGCCGAGGTGATGATGCCCATCCAGCCACCGACCCAACCGTTGATCGCCTTCGTTCCGAGCGTGGCGATGTCGGCGGGCACCATGCTCTTGAGCGCCGGACCCGCGAGCGTCGGGAAGAGCGCCTGCTCGTAACCATCCATCATCCAGCCGAGGAAGCCGGCCAGCAGCGTCATCTGCATGCCCTTCGTGATCGCATCCCGGGTATCTTTGGCGTCGTGCATGGGGTTCATGTCATCAGAAGGAGATATGCCGTGGCTTCAAGGGGCGATTTGCGGCTAAGCGATGGCTTCCCCGATCAGCAGCCGCCGGAACGACTGCGCGGCCGGGGAAAGCTCCTGGCCCTTGCGCTGCAGCAGGGCCACCGAACGACGGATGGGGGCGCCGCCCAGCCGGACCACCGCGCAACCCGGGACGGAGCCACGCGCTGCGAGTTCCGGAAGCAGGGCGATGCCGAGGTCGGCCGCCACGAGCGAACGAATCGTCTCCAGCTCTCCGCTCTCGCAGGCCGTCCGCGGCTCGAAGCCGGCCGCGCGGCAGGCCGCCTGGGCGACGTCACGCGCCCTACCCTTGTAAAATACGAAGGCCTCCTTCGCCAGCTCAGCCAACTTAGGCAGACGGCGACGTGCCAAGGGATGCTTCTTCGGGACGAGCAGCACGAAGGACTCATCCAACAAAGGCGTGACTTGAAAAGCGTCGCCCGGTGCGGGCAGCTGGACCACGCCGAGCTCGATCCTCCCTGCTTCCACCCATTGCGCCACGGCCTCCGAAGTGCCTTCTAGCAGGGCCAGTTCGACCTGCGGATACTTGCGACGGAAGGCCGCGACCGCGGCGGGGAGCAGGCACGCGCTCACGGAAGGGATCGCCCCCACGGCCAGCCGGCCGCCTTTCAACGCGACCTGATCGCCGACCGCCCGGCGCGTCGCCTGGGCCTGCGCCAGGAGGGCCTCGGCATGCACCCGCAGGGTCTCGCCCGCCGGCGTCAGGGTCGTCTCGCGCCGGCCGCGATTGAACAGCCGGGCTCCCAGCCCAGCTTCAAGTTTGCGCATCTGCTCGCTCAAGGCGGCCTGCGCCAGATTCAGCTTGGCCGCGGCCCGGGTGAAGCTCCGCTGGCGGGCGGCTTCGAGGAAGTATTCCAGCTGATAGAGGTCCATCGTTTTTTCCGACGATACTCGCTGGAAACTAATGTTTTTCAAGCACCATGGAAACTGGTAAGGTATGCACCCCATGAAGCCGCTGATCGACCGCCCCGAGGACCTGCTGCCGACGACCCCTTGGTCGGCGACGAAATGGGCCTGGACGGCCGAGGAAGCCCTGGTGGACCACTCCACCAAGGCGCGACTCTGCTCCGCCGTGCTCCTGCCCTTTCGCGACGGCCAGCCTGACTGGGCGAGCTTCGTCTCCGAGATCCGCTGGCAGCAGGCCGCGGCCGACCACTACGGCGTCGAACTGGTGCCGGTGCTCAACGCGGACACGGGCTACATCTTCGACCTCGACGACCGGATGTATGCGGAGGTGCTGCGTCAGTTCCGCGTGGCCTTCCCGGAAATGTGCTTCATCGCCGGCATCACCGCCCGCGGCGCCCAAGACGACACCGCCTTCAAACCCGAGCGCTATCGCGGGCTGCTGGACCTCGTCCAGGCGCATGACAACTGCGAGGTGATGATCATGACCTCGAAGGGGCTGAACACGCTCGACCCCGAGCGTCGCCGCGACGGCTACTACCAGATCGCCGAATGGCTCATCCGCCCCGGCATCGTGCACGCGCTCGAGCCCGCGTTCGTCCCGTGGGCCACGCCCTACGAGCCTTGGCTGCTTCACCAACTAGCCATCCACCCGAAGTTCGTGGGCGGCAAGGTAAGCACGCTGGATGAACCCCACTTCCTCTATTGGGCGGCGATGTGCAAGGACCTGAAGCTGGATTTCGCCCCGCACAGCGGCGACGACTATGGCATCGCCACGGCGATCAAGACCGGCCTGCCCCTGCTCATCGGCGCCGCCAGCAGTGCCGCCCCGCAGATCTGCGCCGCGAAGGACATGTGGCTCAATGACGGCGCGCCGGGGAAGAAGTTCCCCACGGGTACGGGCCGCTTCGATACCCGCGTCTACAAGCTCTTCGAAGCCTTCCAGTCGCTCGAGGACCAGGTCTTCCGCCTCGACGCCAAGGGCAGCGCCGCATCCTACAAGCACAGCACCGCCCACCTACTCCATCAGCTCGGCGTCATCGCGTCGCCCGAACCGCATCCCGCCTGCAAGGACGTCCGCGGGCCGGACGAAGCCGCCCGCATGGCCGAAGCCATGGTGCGCACGCGCCGCATCTCGGAACGTCTCAACATCCCCCGCTGAACCTTATCATGACCACTCCCTTCAAACTCACCCGCGTCGCCTCGCTCAAGAGCGTCGCTGATTTCCGTGCCCACTGCGCCGGACTCGGCGTCGACCTGCCCCTCGAGGACGCCATCGAAGCCGG
>CAIXQT010000216.1 GCA_903921665.1 uncultured Opitutia bacterium | reverse complement strand
CGGTTCGGCCCAGACGCTTCGGCAGGCTTCGCCTTGGGCTTCCGGCGTAGGTCTGGCCGACCGGATTCCCGACCGCCCGGCGGATTGGCCGTTGCTGACGACGCAGTTCAGCCACGTGACGCCGGAGAACTGCATGAAGCCCGATGCCCTCCGCCGGACGGAGCAGGCCTGGAATTTCGGACAGGCCGACAAGTTCGTCGCCTTCGCGAATTCCAAGGACCTCAAGGTGGTCGGCCACTGCCTGGTCTGGGCCAAGGACGACCGCACGCCGGCCTGGTTCTATCAGGATGGGGCGGCCCCGGCCTCGAAAGAGGTTCTGCTGGCCCGCATGAAGTCCTACATCGATACGGTCGTCGGTCGCTACAAGGGCAAGGTCGCGGCGTGGGATGTGGTCAACGAGGCGCTTGACGACGGCAAACCCGAGCTGCGTGAGTCCGGCTGGACGCGCGCCGCGGGCGAGGACTTCATCGCGCTGGCCTTCGAATACGCCCATGCGGCGGATCCGTCGGCGCAGCTCATCTATAACGACTATAACAACGAACTCGACGGCAAGCGGGAGAAGATGCTCGCGCTGTTGGCCCGACTGAAGGCCCGGAAGGCGCCGGTGCATGCCGTCGGCCTCCAGGGCCACTATGAGATCGACCGCGTACCCTATGAACCGCTGGAGAAGACCCTGATCGCCCTGCGTGGCATCGGCATGAAAGTCGTGGTCAGCGAACTCGACATTGACGTCATCCCGCGCGGCCGCTGGTGGGCTGACGGCAACAAGCACCGCACCGAGATGGCGAAGATCAATCCTTACGCCGACGGCTGCCCGCCGGAGATTCTCGCCCGCCAGGCCGAGCAATATGCCCGCCTCTTCCGTCTTTTCCGCAAGTATGACGACGTCATCGCCCGTGTCTCCTTCTGGAACCTGCACGACGGCCAGAGCTGGCTGAACGACTTCCCGTGGAAGCGCGTGAATCACCCGCTCCTCTTCGACCGTCAGGGGCAGCCCAAGCCGGCTTTCGATGCCGTCGTGAAGGAGCTCGTGGCGAAGGCGACGCCGGCGCAGGCGATTGAGAAGGCCCATGCCGAGACATGGAAGCGCTTCGTCGACGAGCACGGCATCGTCCGTGATTACGTCGGCGACCTGCCCACGCCGGAAGACTGCCGCCTGGGCAAGCCCAACGCCATCGGCTGGTGGAGCCCGATCGAGAACGGCCCGATGTTCACCGGTATGTACCTGAACGCCATGGTCGAACGCGCCCGCCGCTCCGGTTCGGCCGCGGATAAGGAGCAGGCCCGCAAACTTTCCCAAGGCCTCATCAAGTGCGCCTCCGTGTCCGACGTACCGGGGTTTGTCGCCCGTGGCGTCGGTTCGGACGGTAAGTGCCATTACCCGCTCAGCTCCGATGACCAGATGCACCCGTGGTTCCTGGGCCTGCATGCCTATCTCCGGAGCGATATCCCGACCTCAGCGGAACGGGCTCTCCTCGTCGCGAAGGTCCGCGAAGTCGCCGACGTCTTGGAAGGTAACGGCTGGCAGGTGCCATGCGACGGCGCGTTCAAGGGCGACTTCCGCGGCGGCTTCCAGGGCGAGCATTTCCGCGATGCAGCCCGCTACCTGTATTTACTTCGCGCCACGCATGAGATGACGGGCGACGCCGTCTGGCTAGAGCGATACCGCAAGGCCCTCGCCGAGAAGCCGGCCAAGTCGGCGGAGACACGCCAGGAAATCTGCGCGCTGGGTTGTCCGCGGGATCTTTCGTTCATCCCGACCCTGCAGAAGGGGGCAGTTCTGGATCTATGTCGGCACGCAGGCCGGCCTCGCCTGGCTTGCTTCCGTCGAGGATGACGCCGCGACCAAGGCCGCTTACCGCCAGGGCCTTGCCGTGACCGCGCAGTTCGCGCTGCCGTCCGTCGCCACGCACGCCCAGTTCGATAATGCCGACCAGGGTTTCTTCGGCACCGCCGATTGGCGGGCGGCCAATCCGACCTGGTTCCCGCAGCCGACCCAGAAGGAGGCCGAGCGCCTCGCCAAGATCGTGGATTATAAGAAGCGGGGACCCCGGAAGAATTACGAAGCCACCTGGATGCGTCATCCCTTGGCCGCCGCCGCCGTCGTGGCGTTGGTAGGGGATGTCTCCGCCAGACCTGCGGTGCTCAAGGCCGTCAGCCATTACGACTACGCCAAGCTGAACATGGCCGAGTTCTTCTTCGCCGAGGTCGCCTTTTACGCCTTACCGGAGGCGAAGTGAAACATCACTTCGCCTTTTCGGCCGCGTATAGCTTGTCGCCCAAGGCCTTGGCCCGGTTCCGGTAGTCGGCGGCCTTGGCCGCGTCCTTGGGGAGTCCGTCCTGACCCTTCTCGTAGCCATAGGCGAACCAGTAGAGCGCTTGCATCCCGGCGTCATCCTCTCGTTTGGCGAAGTCTTCCATCGCGGCGCGGAGTTTCTCCGGCTGGTCCTTCAACTGCTGCTTCGTCACATCGAAGACCGCGCGAGGGTAGCCCTGCTTGGCTGCTTTGTCCAGCCACTGGAAACCTTCGTCCCCGGTCGCGATCCGCTGGGTGAGTACGAAGTGGAGGTGCCACATCGCGGCGGCGTCACCGGCTTCCGCCATCGCGCGCAGGCTGGCTTCGGCGTAGTCCGCCACCGGCTTGAGGTCGTCCTTGCGGAAGCTCTTGAACCAAGCGCCTGCACGGTCGTCGTAGCGGCTAGGGCCGGTGGAAGTGAGGAGGGCACGCAGGGTTTCAGCTTCCTTGGCGGGGAGACCTTCGAGCGACAGCTCGGCCTTGGCGAGCAGGCCCGCGCCATCCCAGGCGGCAGTCTGCTTCGTATCAGCCGAACGGGTCAGCACGTAGGCGAGCACGGCCGAAAGGAGCAGAAGGGCGGCGACGGTGAATTTCAGGGACTTGGTCATGAAACTGATAATGTGAGCAGGTCAGAAGAATGTAAGAGATAAATCGCGGTTGCAGGTAAAAGCCAACAATTAGTTGGATTAGGATAACTGCTAAAAAAGAAGCTCAAACCATCTGACTGGCGGAACTGGTCGCCCTGACTGATGATTCGGCATGCTCACCGGCGATACATGGCGACGACTCCTGCGGACGACTTTCATCGGATCGTCCGTTGTCGTGCTGCTCTGCATCCCGTGGGTGCTGTCGGCTGAGGCCTTTGGCTGGAATCAACGTCCGGCTCATCTGCTCCAGAGCTTTATCGCCATCCCGGCGGCCTTTGTCTCATCGGTCACATTCCTTTTTCTGCGGGCTCCTGAGGAGGCCCCGAAGTGGGAGCGACGGGCGGCTTGGGCCGTCTGCGTCCTGTCCGGAGCCTGGCTGGCGATGCTCTTATGGGGCTGCGTCGCTTTGGCCCGCGGGATGTTCCCTGGGCCGGCCTGAGCGTTCAGCGGTGGCTTGCCAGCGGACGAATGGAGGGGCAGAGTGCGGCACACCCCCATGAAGACCCGCATCACGTCTCTTGTCGCCCTCGTGGCGTCCCTCGTCGCTGCTTCGGCCGCGACCAACTACGCCATCCAGCCGGTGCTCCACCCGGGCACGGAGAAGCGCCATGAATCCTTCAACGTCATCTCGAAGCAGGGCGAAGCGCAGCTCGTCTTCCTCGGCGACTCCATCACCCACGGTTGGGAGAGCAAGGGCAAGGCCGT
>CAIXQT010000215.1 GCA_903921665.1 uncultured Opitutia bacterium | reverse complement strand
GACGCAGACGGTTCGCGCGGTCATCGAGATCAACCGTGGCCGGTTGGAGTGGCGGACGTCCCTGCCCGAAGAGGAGAACGGGGCCCCCTTCGCCGTCGCCTCCATCTACGAGGTGGAAGAACTGCTGGCTGACGAGCTGCCGGCGATCGACGAGACCGCCGCTGCCGTCGTGCCTGAGCCGCCGAAGGAGCCGGAGCGCAAGGACGGTGCCGGCCGTGCTGCGCTCAAGCTCCAGATCACCTTCGGCCTGACCTCCGATGGTGTGAAGGTTTCCGCCGCCTGGGCCGGCCGCGGAGGTCATGCCTGGAACTGCTTCGGGCCTGGCGCGATCCCCGGCGACGAACTTTCCGACGAGCAGCGTCAGACGCTTTTCCGTTTCAACACCGTCGCCCACCGCGCCGGCTTCGTCTACAGCAAGACGGTCGGGACCTGGGCGATCGATAACATCGGCCGCATCGAGCGATTCGTCCGCGAAGAGCTCAACGACTGGCGCAAGCGCTTCAAGCTCATCGGCGAAGACGCCTTGAATATCTTCCGCAACGAGCAGCTCCAGGTCGCCGTGGACGCCGAGGCCGAATCCGCCGCCGACGGGAAGTCTTTCAAGTTGAACTGGCGGCTCAAGGCCGGCGGCCATCGGTTGCTCGCGGACGAACAGAAACTCCTGCTGAAGGCCGGCGGCCGCCCGGTGATCCTGCCCGGCAAGGGCGTCGTCGCTTATAACGCCGCCGTCGCCGACTTCTCGGAAGATTGGCGGGCCAAGGAAGGGGAGGTGCCGCGCTACCTGTTGCTCTCGCTCTTCGACCATGCCGCCGTCGGTGCGCTGAAGCTGAACGACGACCTGAAGGCTTGGAAGGACAAGCTCCTCCAAGAGCCCGTGCCGCCGGATAACCTTCCCGCCCATCTGCGTCCTTATCAGGCCAAAGGCGTGGCCTGGCTCGGACGGCTCTGCGAGCTGGGCGCCCATCCGCTGCTGGCGGATGAGATGGGCTTGGGCAAGACCGTCCAGGTCCTTGCGTTGCTCGCTTCCCGTCCGATCGGCGAGCGTTCCATCATCGTCTGCCCGGCGAGCGTGATTCCTGTCTGGCTGGGTGAAATCAAGCGCTTCCATCCGGAGATGAGCGCCGGGGTGGCCGTGCTCACGGCGGACGACGACTTCGTCAAGAACCCGTCCGCCAAACTGTGGATCTCGAGTTACACCCAGCTCCGCCGCCATGCGGACATGCTGGCCAAGACCCGTTTCGGTTATGCCGTGCTCGACGAAGCGCAGGCCATCAAGAACCCTGAGTCAAAGACGACGCAGACCTGCGTGTCCGTCCAGGCCGAACATCGGATCGCGATCACCGGCACGCCGCTCGAGAACCGTCCGACGGACCTCTGGACGATCTTCCGCTTCCTGATGCCCGGCTTGCTCGGCAAACGCGCGAACTTCGAGCGCATGATGTTGCGCGACGCTTCGATCGCCCTCGGCAAGGTTCGCCGGCAGGTCTCGCCGTTCATCCTGCGCCGCCTCAAGCGCCATGTCGCCGCCGACATCCCGCCCAAGATGGAGGTCGTCCTGCCGTGTCCGCTCACCCACGAGCAGCGCACCCTCTACCAGCATCTCACCCAAGGCAGCGGCCTTTCGGGCGAGCTCGCTTCGTTGCTCTCCAAGGATGCGACCTCGGTGCTCACTCTCCTCATGCGCCTCCGCCAGGTCTGTTGCGATCCTGGCCTGCTGCCGGAGAACTCCAACTGCCCTTCGGCCCATTCAGGCAAGGTCACGTTGCTGGTCTCGAAGCTTTCGGAGATCGCGGCCAACGGTTCCAAGGCCGTCGTGTTCTCGCAGTTCGTCTCGCTGATCGAGCGCGTCAAGTCAGCGCTGGCCCGTGACCTGCCTTCGCTCCCGATCTACGAACTGACCGGCGAGACCAAGGACCGTTCCGCGCCCGTCGAGCAGTTCAAGGAGACCAAGGGGCCGGCTTTGTTCCTGGCTTCCCTGAAGGCCGGCGGCACGGGCATCACGCTCAACACGGCCGAGTACGTCTTCCTCATGGACCCGTGGTGGAATCCCGCCGTCGAGGCCCAGGCCGTCGATCGCGTCCACCGCATCGGCCAGAAGAACCCTGTGCTGATCTATCGCATGATCGCGCCGGGCACGGTCGAGGAGCGGATCGAGGAACTGAAGCAGGAGAAGCGCGA
Source organism: uncultured Opitutia bacterium (assembly GCA_903921665.1). Lineage (GTDB taxonomy): Bacteria > Verrucomicrobiota > Verrucomicrobiia > Opitutales > UBA953 > UBA953. The sequence continues at coordinate 2,121 of CAIXQT010000215.1, read as the reverse complement.
GCTCTTCTCGACGGTCGTCGGCGATATCCCGGACATGACCGATTGGACGCGTCACTTCTCGTCGTTGGACGCGCTCATCCGTCTCAGCGATTCTCCTGCCGCCGCGGCTTCGGCGGAAGCGGCGCCGGAACGCGACGCCGAAGGCTGATCACTTCGCGATCAGGTCGTATTCCTCGGCGCCGGTCACGGTCACCTCGGCGAACTGGCCGATCGGGAGCTTCTTCGGCACCTTGACCACGCCGTCGATCTCCATGGCGTCGCCGACGCTGCGCGCGACGCCCGGGCTCTCGACGAGGACCCGGAGCTTACGGCCGACGAAGGCTTCGCCGCGCTGCTTGGAAAGACGTTGCAGGAGGCGCATCGCGCGGTCGTAGCGGTCGAGCTTGATCTCGTCGGAGAGGTGTCCCTCCATCTTGGCGCCTTTGGTGCCTTCTTCCTTCGAATACTTGAAGACGCCGACGCGGTCGAACTTGGTCTCCTCAAGGAAGGCCAGCAGTTCGGTGAAGTCTTCCTCGGTCTCGCCGGGGAAGCCGACGATGAAAGTCGTGCGGATGACGAGGTCGGGGATGCCGGCGCGCATGCGCTTGATAAGGTCGCGGATGTAGGCGCCGTCAGTCTCACGCTGCATCGCTCCGAGCATCTTGTCGGAGACATGCTGCAAAGGGATGTCGACGTAGCGGACCACGTGCTTGGACTGGCCGATGGTCTCGATCAGTTCGTCGCTCCAGTGGGCCGGGTGCGTGTACAGCAGGCGGACCCAGAAATCGCCCTCGATCTGGTCGAGTTCGCGGAGAAGCGAGGCGAGGGATTCGCCCTTGGAAGAGTCGACCTTGCTGCGCGGGTTCGGGCGGGCTTCGGTCCAGCGGTCCATGCCGAAGTAGGTCGTATCCTGGGAGATCAGGTTGATCTCCTTCACGCCCTCGGCGACGAGCTGACGGGCTTCCTTCACGACGGACTCGACCGTGCGGCTGCGATGACGGCCGCGGATGCGGGGGATGATGCAGAAGGTGCAGGGATGGTTGCACCCTTCGGCGATCTTGATGTAAGCTGAGTGGCGCGGCGTGAGGCGGAAGCGCGGGGTGTCGAAGTCGGGGATGAAGGTGGTCGTCTTGGCGAGGAACTCGGTCATGCCGGCTTCGCCGCCCATGACCTTGTGGATGACGGGCACGATATTGGTGACCTGATCGAGGCCGATGAAGGCGTCGACCTTGGGGAGTTCGACCCGTCCCTTGGCGCCTTCGACGACGGGGAGGGCGCCTTGGTAGCGCTGGGACATGCAGCCGGCCACGATAAGCTTCTGGCCTTTCTTGCGGGCGGTCGCCTTGCCGTCGCTCATTTCGTAGATCGCTTCGAGCGCTTCGTGCTTCGACGCATCGATGAACGAGCAGGTGTTCACGATCACCACGTCGGCTTCGGCCGCATCGGCGGTCATGGACATGCCGGCCTTGGCCAGATGCCCGATCATGATCTCGGAATCGATGAGGTTCTTGGCGCAGCCAAGGGAGACGAGGCCTACTTTGACGGACATGGCGGGATAAGGAGCAGAGAAGGGGCGGAAAGCAACCCCAGGCGTCAGAGAGTCAGCCAGGCTTCGGCCGGAATCGCTTCCGGGCGGGCCAAACTGGTCAATCCGTAGCGGGGGAGGTCGGCAAGCCAGGCGGCGACATCAGGGGCGCCCGGGAAAAGTTTCTTGGCCGCGGAGCCGACTTGCTTGCGGCGCTGGGTGAAGAGCATGCGGGCGACCTCGCGGGCGCGCGGGCTCAGGCGTCTGGCATCAGGACGGCGACGTAGGACGAGGAGGCAGGAGTCGACCTTCGGAGGCGGATTGAATGATTGGGCGGGGACCGGGTGGACCTTGATCTTCTCGAAAGCGAGATGGACTTGCGCGGTGACGGCCGACCAGTGCCCGGTGCCGACGTCGGCGGTAAGACGTTCGGCCGCTTCGCGTTGGAGCATGAGCACCATCATCGAGGGGTGCGACCCGGCGCAGATCGCGTCCATCCAAGGTGTCGAGATCGCGTAAGGGAGGTTGGCGATGACCTTGAAAGAACCATCGGTCGGGTCGACGAGGCCGGCGCGGGGGAAGTCCACGGCATCGCCTTCCTTGAGGTGGAAAGTCTT
>CAIXQT010000214.1 GCA_903921665.1 uncultured Opitutia bacterium | reverse complement strand
GCTTCGCGGACGAAGGAGAGGGCGTAGAAATCGACGCCGACTTCGCAGCCGACGGCGACGTCGGCGCGGTCCTTGTCGGTGAGGGCGGGGAGGTCGACCTTGACGCCGGGGAGGTTGATGTGACGGCGGCTGCCGAGGGGGCCGGGCTGCTCGACCTTGCAGCGGAGGCGATCCGCCTTCTGTTCGAGGACGCGGAGCTGGATGAGGCCGTTGTCGACGAGGACCACGCCGCCCACGGGCACGGCGCTGATCATCTTCGGGTAATTGGTGGGGATGACCAGGACATCGGCTTCGGCCTGCGCGGCATCGGAGCCCGTCACGTCGACGACCTGTCCGACGGTGAGCTGGGTGGCTTCTTTGCGGGCGCCGGTGCGGATCTCGGGGCCTTTGATGTCCATCATCACCGCGAGCTCCTTCTTCATGCGGCGGCTGACCAGTCGGACGCGTTCCACGGTCGCGCGGACCCAGGCGTGGTCGGCGTGGGCCATGTTGAGGCGGACCACGTTGGCGCCGGCGTTGATGATCGCTTCCAGTTGGGCCTCCGATTCGGTGGCCGGCCCGATGGTGAAAGTGATGCGAGTGTGACGGAAGGACTTCACGGGCTTAATGACTAGGAATGAAGCCCTGCAAGGCAAGGGAAAGCATTAGGTACTCTTACCTACTCCTCATGAGACACTTATCAGAAGATAAATGAGCAGAATTAATCGGCGAGGTCCGCGATGACGTCGCGCTTATCTTTCATCCGTTCTTCGAAGAACGTCTTCTGCTCGAACGGCCACTCGACGCCAGGGGTCACCTGCCAGCGGGCGTGGGCGGCGAGGAAGTCATTCGTCCAACTGAAGTAATCCGCGTCGTCGGTGCGGAAGTGCAGGCGTGCGCCGGTCGCGGCGCGTCGCGCGAGCAAGTCCAGGCTGTCGGCGTTGATGAAGCGGTTCTTGTGGTGCTTCTTCTTCGGCCACGGATCCGGATAGAGGATGAAGATCTTGCGCAGCACGATGGCGGCGGGCAGCGCCTCGAGGAACTCGGTGGCTTCGGCCTTGAGGAAGATGACGTTGTCCAGTTTGCCGAGCGTCTGCTTGCGGACCGAGCGTTCGACGCGGTGGGTGATCAGGTCGATGCCCACGCAGAATTCCTGCGGGTGCGCGGCGGCGTAGGCGGCGAGCCAGTGCCCGTGGCCGCAGCCGAGCTCGAAGGTGATGTCCGTCCGGCCGACCAAGGCGTCGGCCAGCGTCTCGGCCAGACGGGCCACGTTGGCCGCCCGGCGAGCGTCCGCCCATTCCTTGCCCATGACTTTTGTGTGTTCCGGCACGAGGGGGTTAAGAGGGAAAGGAGGGGCGGGCGCAAGTGAGAGCAGGGGTAGGGGTTGGGGTAGGGGTAGGCCGATGCAGGGCTCATGGGGAGACCGGAAACCGGAAAGGATGCTGGGACCTGAAGTTATATGCCCCCAGCTAATCATCCGGTCTCCGGTTTCCCTTTGATTCCTGCCTCTGGGCGTGCTGGGAATAACTCCGGCTTCCCTCGCTGGGGCGCTTGGAGTCTCTTGAGGGCCTATGGCCAAAGTAGACCTCGAAACCGTCCAGAAGATCCTCAAGTCGAACGGCGTCGATGTGCGCATCGCGGCCGAGATCCTCAACCAGCTGCGCGATGCCGTGGCCGAAGACGCCGTCGAGCGCGAGAAGCCGGCCAAGAAGCAGATGCTCGTCCTGGTCAGCGAACCCGAGGACGGCCTGCCCAAGGATCTGACCGGCTGGGTCGTCCAGCTGCTCGAGGACGACGATCCGACGGAAGTCTCCGCCAAGATCGTCGACGTCGCCAAGGCCTTCAACGAATCGCCCAAGGGCCAGCGCGTGCCGGTCGAATCCTTCGGTGACGCCGTGCAGAGCATCTCCGGAAAACTTTTCAAGGAGAGCGACCTCTGGATCAAGACGCGCGAACCGGTGCGCATCATTCCCGTGAAGAATTCGATCGGCCGCCGTCGTCGCGACTGAGCGGATAGGTTCCGCGTCGATTGCGGTAATAAGGTTACGGAAAAAGCGAATTAAGAACCGCTTTTTAGGCGTTTTAGGGCGGTTGATTGCTCTCGCCTCAGCGTGGCGGGGTGGGCTAACTTGACCGCCTACTATGAAGTTCAAAAACTTCCCCATCTACCGCATCGAATGGGTGACCTCCACCTTCCTGATCGGGACGGCCCTCCTTTCGCTGACCGTGGTGCCTTGGTTCCTCTGGACCCAGTTCAACCTGCCGGTCGACGCCGTCAACAAGGTCCACGGCTGGGGCTTCATCTGGGCCATGTTCGTGTTCTATTACTACGCGACCGGGTTCGGCATCACCCTGGGCTACCACCGCCTGTTCTCCCATATCTCCTTCAAGGCCAAGTGGCCGGTGAAGCTCTTCGTCCTCCTGTTCGGCGCCGCTTCCTTCGAGAATTCGGCCCTGGATTGGTCCGCCGACCACCGCATCCACCACAAGCACGTGGATGAAGACGAAGACCCGTACGATATCTCCAAGGGCTTCTTTTACGCCCATATCGGCTGGCTCCTCTTCCGCCTCAAGCCGAAGCCGCCCGTCACCAACGTCAAGGACCTCGAAGCCGACCCCCTCGTCATGTGGCAGCACCGCTACGTCCAATGGATCGGCGCTTTCGTCGGCTTCGTGATGCCGGCCGTCCTCGGTTACGCCTACGCCTCCCTGATGGGCTACGCCAACCCCGGCATGACCGCGCTCGCCGCTTTCCTCATCGCCGGCCTCCTCCGCACGGTCGTCGTCCAGCAGGGCACCTTCTGCATCAACTCGCTCTGCCACATGATCGGCCGCCAGCCTTACTCCACGGACCACAGCGCCCGTGACAGCGGCGCCGTCGCGCTCCTCACCTTCGGCGAGGGCTACCATAACTACCACCACGAGTTCCAGCATGACTACCGCAATGGCGTGAAGCCCTGGCAGTTCGATCCGACCAAGTGGATCATTTGGACGCTCTCCAAGGTCGGCATGACCGAAGATCTCCGCCGCGTGCCGGATTCCCGTATCATGGCCGCCGAGCTCAAGGAAAAGAGCCGCACCCTCGGTCGCGATATCGACTCCCTCGCCGCCCGCCTCGACGCCCGTTCCCGCGAGCTCAAGGCCAAGACGATCGCCGCCGCCCACGAGCTCGCCAAGGAACTCGCGATGCGCGCTGAAGCCCTCAAGGAAGCCGCTACGACCAAGGCCGAGGTGGCCCAGGAAACGATGGTCGAACTGCGTGGCCTGCTCAACCAGGCGGCCTCGCATCTCGAGGCCCTGCGTCGCGCCGACGCTGGTTCAGCGGCCTAAGCTTCAATCGCTTAGGACCGTAGCCCCTGAATCAGTTCGAGGACCTTAGCCTCGATCTGAGGAAGGGCGTCGTCCGGATGGGCGAAGTCGATGTCGTGCACGGTCCAGTATTCGATGCGATCAGCCCACTCCGGGTGCGACTGGAGCATCATGGCGCGGTG
>CAIXQT010000213.1 GCA_903921665.1 uncultured Opitutia bacterium | reverse complement strand
GTCATCGTCGGCGAGGTCTGGGTCGGTTCCGGTCAGTCCAATATGGACTGGACCGTGAACGCGACCCATGCGCTCAAGGACGCGGTCAGCCGTCCGGCCGACGCGGGTATCCGCATGTTCACCGTGGCGCGTATTCCTTCCGCCGAGCCCGTCGAAGACATCAAGGGCGGCGCCTGGGTGCTTGCCGACCCCAAGACCGTTCCGGGTTTCTCCGCCTCCGCTTTCTATTTCGGTCGCGAACTCAGGGCCAATCTCAAGCAGCCCATCGGGCTCATCGTCTCGTCCATCGGTGGCACCCGTGCCGAAGCCTGGGGCCCCAAGGGCATGTACGCCGATGTTCCTGACGCGAAGGATTTCGACGCCAGGGAGATCGCCGGCATGAAGGCTCGCGCCGCCGCCCTCAAGAAGGTGCAGGACCAGATCGCCGTCGAGAAGGATGCCAAGGTCCTCGCGAAACTCAAGCAGGACGCCAACAGGTTCGCTCCGGTCTGGAGCAATGGTCCTCATATGAATTGGAACGGCATGGTGCACCCTTGGATCGGCCACAGCTTCCGCGGTGTCATCTGGTATCAGGGCGAATCCAATGCCGGCCAGCCTGAGGCCTACAAGTGGGTCCTCGGTTCCATGATCAAGTCCTGGCATAAGGCCTGGGGCAGGGAATTCCCCTTCATCATCGTGCAGCTGCCTCGCTTCATGGCCCGCAAGCCTGACCTGGCCGTCGAAGACTCCGGCTGGCCCCGTATCCGGGAGTCCATGGAGTGGATCGCGGATAACGTTCCCGGAGCGATGCAGTCCGTCAACATCGACCTCGGCGAAGAGAAGGACATCCACCCGAAGGACAAGCTTCCCGTCGGCGAGCGTCTCGCTTACGTCGCCCTCCAGCGGGTGTACAAGACCCGCACGGACGGCGAAGCTCCGCGCGTCGTGAAGTCCGAGCGTAAGGGCGATGCCTGGGTGCTGACCTACGACCGAGCCGTGATTTTGAATAATGACGGCAAAGGCTTCGGCCTCCTCGGTGCTGACGGCAAGTGGGTCTTTGGCCAGGCCAAGGCCGAGGGCACCCAGGTCACCGTTTCCGCTGCCAACGTCAAGGAGCCCAAGGAAGTCCGCTACGCTTGGTCCAACTTCCCGGAAGTCAGCGTCTTCTCCGCGGGTAAGGATGGCCTCCCCGCTGGTCCTTATCGTTCCAGCAAGTAAGCTGGTATTCCTGCGATAAGATCTGACGCAATCCCGACACTGCCGATCCATTCGGCGGGGTCGGGATTGACGCTTTTAGGCAAGAGGGAAGGATGGGCTCATGCGCTCCCTCACGCTCCTCCTCGCTTTTCTTTTGTCGTTTGCTCCGCTCACGGCGGCCGAGCCGTCCGTGCGGCCGGCCGGGCTCAAGGTGCTGACCGCCGGCCATAGCTTCCACGTGTGGATGCCGCCGCTGGTCGCTGAGATGGCCAAGGCCGCAGAGATTCAGGGGCATGAGCAGCTGGCGATCTCCTCCATCGGCGGGTCGAAGGTCATCCAGCATTGGGACCTGCCTGCGGAGAAGAACAAGGCCAAGCCCGTGCTGGAAGCCGGCAAGGCGGACCTTTTCACCATGGCGCCGACCTTCTTGCCGGACGCCGGCATCGAGAACTTCGTCAAGCTGGGCCTGGAGCATAATCCGAAGCTCCGTTTCACGCTGCAGCAGAACTGGGTTCCGTTCGAGGATCCTGCGGTCTGGCTCAGCAAGAACCGACCGAAGAGCATTGATCGCGACGCGATCACCCTCGCTCAGCTGCGCGCCAAGCACGACCCCTATTTCAAGCTGATCGAGGATCATGTGAAAGAAATCAACGCCCGCATCCCTTCGGCGAAGATCGCCATCGTGCCGAGCGGCGAGGCCGTCATGGCGCTGCGTGACAAGATCATCCGTGGCGAAGCACCAGGCATCAAGACGCAGAATGAACTCTTCACGGACGCCCTTGGTCATCCTGGAGCGCAGATTCGCGTCCTCTCGGCGTATTGTCATTTCTCGGTTATCTATCGTCGTAGCCCCGTCGGCCTGCCGGTCGTCAGCCAGCTCGCGAAGCTGCCGGAAGCCGAGCAGCTCAATCGTCTGCTTCAGGAAATTGCTTGGAAGGTCGTTACGGGTCACCCGATGAGCGGAGTCAGCAAGTAAGTCCACTAGCTGCGCTCGCCGGATCCGGAGGCCGTCTTCATGAGCCTTGGCGGTAGTGGAGGCTTGATGGTTCATGGAGGGGTGATTGCATCGGCTTACCCCGTTATGAAGCACCTGCTCGCCTTGTTCAGTCTTGCCCTCGTCTTGGTCGCTGCAGAACCGCCTAAGGGTGAGCCGACGAGCGCCAAGGAAGCGGCTGCCAAGAAAGCCGCCCAGGATGCCGCCGTGGAGGAGAAATATCAGGCCTTGGTCGCCAAGCTCTCGCCGGAAGAACAGGCTTGGGAGAAGGTGCTGCAGGCTAACCTTGGTAATGGCTTTTACCTGCCTCTGCACAAGCGCGGCAAGATTGCCGGCCAATCGAGCGCGTGGGATTTCGTGAAAGACGATCCGAAGCTGCCGCGCATCTTGCTCATCGGTGATTCCGTTTCGCGCGGCTACACCCAGCCGACGCGCAAGGCCCTGGCGGGCAAGGCCAACGTCCATCGCGCTCCCGCGAATTGCGGGCCGACCGCTTCCGGGCTAAAGAACCTCGACGCCTGGCTCGGGGAAGGGAAGTGGGATGTCATCCATTTCAACTTCGGCATCCATGATCGCGCCACGCCTTCGGCCGATTAT
>CAIXQT010000212.1 GCA_903921665.1 uncultured Opitutia bacterium | reverse complement strand
GATCTTGGCGCCGTCTTTGCGTGCGGACGCGACGTTCGACCCGTAGCATATCTCTACGCCCGCTTCCTTGAGCATTTCGAGGTAGGTCTTTTCCGCGACGCTGGACTCGAAGAAGTAGATCGTGTTCAGGCGCTTGTCCTTGTGAGGGTAGGTCTGGCGGGCCTTGTTCTCCTCGTAGTATCGTCCCATCCGTCGGTAGAACTCGTCCGCGAATCCGCCGATCGTCCAGGCCAGCATGTGTTCGCTTTCGGCGGTATTGATGCCGCTCGTGCTTAGTCCGCCGACGTGCTTAGTCGGTTCGATCAGCAGGACCTTGGCTCCGTCGCGTGAGGCATGGATCGCGGCGGCGATGCCAGCCGGGGTGCCTCCGTAGGTGATCACGTCATAACTCGCAGGGGCTGCGGGTGACATGGCCGCGAACGAGGCCAAGGCGAAGGTCAGCGTGAAGAGGAGGCGCATGGGGCGAGGACTGGAGGTATGGAGGCCTTGAGGGCCGGAGGCGAGTGCTGGGTGTCATGGGTAGGGTCGGTACCGCGTCATGACATAGGGGTTGATAGGGCAGCACGCGGTGCTGCCCCTACCTCGATGCGGTGGGTAGGGCTGACCACCCTTTGGTCAGCCGCGGTTGAGCGAGGGCGCTCAACCCTACCTCGATGCAGCTAGGTCGTGACGCGGTCCCGACCCTACCTCGCTAGCGAATGAAACTTCGCCAATTCCTCCGCGGTCAGGGCGCGGTCGAAGACGGCGACGCCGCCGATCCAGCCGGTGAAGCCGACGCTACGTGAGCTGTGGATGACGCGTCCGATGGTGAAGGGGCCGCCGGTGCCGTCGTTCTTGGGCTCGTAGATGCCATGCGGATACCACCACGGGTTGAGGCGCAGGGACACGAGTTCGCGTTCGGTCTCCTGTCCTGCGAGGAGGGTGACCTTCACCTTGGTGAAGGCGTATTCGCGGAGTTCGACGCGTTTGGCTTCCTTCTCGCTGACGACGGTGACCTTGACGGGCTTGTCTTCCGGCGGGTTGTAATATTGGTCGGTCGGGAACTTCGGGTCTTCGCCTTCCTGCAGGCCGGTAACCTTGGCGAGGCGGCCCTGCAGCCAGGCATTGGCGGCGTAGGAGAGAAGTCGGTCCTTCTGCGGGTTATCCAGCCAGCGGTCGCCGCTCTGACCGTTGAGCCAGCCGGTGAGCAGCTGCGTCTTGCTGTCGAAGGTCATCGCGAACGTCTGCCAGGATTTAGCCAGCACCTCAGGCGCGGCGTCATGCAGCACCTTCGGGGACTGCTCGGCGGAGTTACACTTATGCAGCGCATACTTGTTCGTGAAGGAACTCGCCCCGTTCTCGGAGACGTGGCCGCAGGCGGCGCCTTCCTTGTTCAGGCCGGCGAAGAGGGCGTATTGGCGCTGGCCGCGTTCGACCTTGGCGATCGACTCGGTGGTCTTCTCCTTCAGGTCGGTGCCTTCGTGCCAAATGCCGGCGAGCGCGTGGTTGCCGCTTTCACGGATGGCCCAGACGACGACCGTGACGGCCTTGCCGGCGCCCTTGATATCGAGCGGCGAGTCATGCAGGCGGGCGCGGGGGACGAAGAGCAGGGGACGGAAGTCCGGATTGGTCTCGGCCTTGATGCGGATCGCGTGCCCGAAAGGGCCGGCGCCCAGCAGCGGGAAGTCGGCATAGCTGGCGGACGGGCCGGCGTTCCAGAGGTCCTTGATGTAGTTGCCCGCATCCAGGGCGTAGTCGTTCTTCGCGCCGGCCGGGACGTGGGCCGTGAAGCGCTGGCCCGGGGCCTCGCGTTTGGTGAAATCCCAGAACGCCACCAGGCCGGGCGTGTTCGTCACCACCGCGATGCGGTCCTGGACAGACTCAGTGGCAGAGAGTGAGGCGCAGGCGAGGATTGAGGATGTCAGAAGGAGGGCGAGGCGAGCTGTATTCATTTGAGCGTTTTTGTCAGCGTGTATTCGTGAAGTTCCGGTGGCGAGTTCTTGTCGAATTTCGTGGCATCGTCCGGGTCGATCCGTTGCTGGCGCCAGCAGAGGGAAGGGCCTTGGGGGGTCGAACCTGCCACCAATGCGTAGGCGCAATGATCGCGGGGGGTGATGAGTACGGTGGGGCCGGCTCGGTCGTCTCGTAGGGGGCAGACGGCGATCTGGGCGTGTTTGGAGCGGGGCAGTTCCCATGGGCCGGGTATGCCCACGCGACGGGAACGTCGCTGATCGTTCCAGGCTACGAAGGCGCCTCCGTGGCCGGCGACGATTTCGGCGACTCCGGACGAGCTGCTTTCAGGGAGCGTCATGACACGGCCGGGCACGCCGTTGCGGGACACCTTCCATGCATAGACTTGGCGGCCTGAAGCCGCCGCCCAGAAGCCGCCATCGGCCGTCGTGATGCGCAGGGACTTGGTGAACTCCCGACCGTCCCAGTCTTTCAGTTCCTGTCGGCTTAAGCCCGACGGACTCAGGGTCAGGCACTCGATTGTCCAGCCGCCCAGTTGTTCGGGCGGAAGCTTGGATGAGTCGAAGCCGGGTTTCAGATTGCCGGTGAGCAGTTCGTTTTCCCAGCCGAGAACGGCACAGGCCACCCCTTGGGTGTCGATTGTGACGACTGAGCGGGCGAGTTTCCGCAAGGTGGAGTGCTTGGCGTATTCTCTTAGCTGTTCGTTCGCTCCGAGATCGGTGAAGGCGAAGTTTTTTCCGCGATCGCGCGAAATCGCCAGGCAGATCCGTCCAGCACGCTGTTCAATGATGCCGACCAGCAGGTCTCCGCGTTCATACTGGCACATCAGGTGTCCGGCGGCGGCATCGCTATGGCAGGCCTTCTCCCATCCTGGGTTGATTTCCATTCCGGCGGGGGAGTTCATACCCGGGCCAGGCGGTTGGGCGGGGGAGGTCTGGGTGTCCGGCTGGGCGACGAAACGTCCCTGCTTGCCGTCGAACTCCACCGACCAGCGGTGGCGCCAGTAACTCCAGTGAAGCTTCTGCTCGCCGGGATGCCCGAGGTAGACGGCGGAGCCATAGTCGTTGTCGCCTTTCGCGGGCGGCTTTTCCAGCCGGCGCGACGCGACGCCGATCTCCTCATCGCAGCCGGTGAGGCCGAGGAGGAGGGCGACGGCCCAAAGGGGTGCCAGACGGAGCGGATTCACGGCTGTTCCTTGAAAAGGCCGAGCCAACGGAAGAGCAAGCCCGGGACGCCCACGATGAAGAGCCAGCCGCCCCAGAGCAGCCAGCCTCCGCCGACGGCTTCGGCCTCGTCGAGGAAATGAGCCTCGCCTCGGTGGACGATCAGGGCGACCTCGCTGCCGACCCGGTACTGCGGTTCGGGGCCAGGTTTCCAAGTCGTGACCAAGGTGCTGGCGCGACCTCCGGCCGACCACTCGATACGGACGCGGACCCGGGCGTCGCCGCGAGGGAACTCGCGCTGCATGGACGTGACCTTGCCAGTCGTCCGGATGCCTTCCTTCAGGATTTCCCGATACATCGCGCCTTTGTTGAACACTATGGATACGATCGCCGCGGTCATGATGATGGCGTAGGCCAAGTATAGCCGGAGTAAGGTCATGCGCGACGTCTCTTCATCCCGACAAAACGCCCAGTGTTGGCAAGCCCCCTGTTGGGGTTCGACTCTACCTCGTTCCCTCGCACCAGAACAAATAACTAAGAACAACGCACCAAGAACGTCCGCCTTCGTCTCTTCCTTCAATTCAAACGTATCGGCCCGTACTTGGGCATGGTGTCCGGAGAGGGGAAGCGTTCGTCGTGATGGCCTTCGGTGTATTCTTCCCGTGGCACGGCGTCATCGGGCCAGTTCATGGGGCGGATCCGGATGACCCTTCCCGGACGAGCGCCCTCGATGATCTGGGTCACCTGGATTTTGATCTGAATCCCGCTGCTGCCCAGCGGGACCTCTTTCTCCTGCTTCATGACTTCGACGATGGGGCCGGAGTTGGCCACCAAGGTTTCGGTGACCGACCCGTACGCATGCTTCAGATTGAATTCTGAAGCGGCGAACTGTCCGTTGATGCCCTGCTTGAAATCGGCATACAGGGATGGGTCCATGCCGCCGAACAAGGTCGCGGTCACGGTGGCGTTGCCGAACTTGCCGTACTCGACGGCATCCACGTACGCGGGCATCCAGCGGCAGCGGATCAGCTCCCGGTGTATCTCGATCTGATGCTGGGAAGCACGCTGCATCGCCTTCGCATCCAGCCAGATGTCGGAGATGTGCTGTCGATTGCCGGTACGTCGAATCCAATTCCCGTCGGGTTTCCAGGCGAGGCCCAGATAAACCTCCTGGCCGTCGAGGGCTTTATTCCCGTCGGCAGGGAGCAGGCCTTCGGCGATCAGGTCCGCAAGCCCGAGCTGCTCGCGACCGCGCCAGAATCGGGTGGTCGCATCGATGCTCATCTGTCGTTCGACTTCCTTGCCTTCTCCGCCTGCCTTGGGTTCACGACGCGCGACGATCAGCCCTTGCTTGCCGCCCTTGATCGTCACGTCCTTCAATTTCCATACCTTTCCCACCCGGAGGCAGAAACTGGGTTCGTCCTCCAAAAGGATGGCGTGGTTCTCGGCGGGTCTGGTCAGACTGGCTTTATCGACGACCTGCACGGAGGAGAGCTTGGGATCCGGTGGTAGATAAAAGAGGCCGTGCATCATGGTGCCGAGCGGGACATTCCTGAGATCCGCGGGCGCACCGTGATAGCGGACCATGCCATAGGGGAGCAGGGCGAAGGGTTGCGGGGCGGTGGAGTGCATCAGCTCTCCGCCGGTCACGCGGAGGCTGCCACGGCGATTGGCATGGTCCACGAAGATGAGCTGGCCGTCGTAGGCTTTCGCCTGTTCCGCAGGTGGGAATTTTCCGGCCTCGGGACGGAAAGGCGCCGATGCCTGTTCTTGGTTCTTGGTTCCTCGTGCTTCGTCGGCCGCATGGGCGGAGACTCCCAGCAGGCCAAGAACGACGAACGAAGAACAACGAACGAAGAACGAAGAACGACGTGTCATGGACAAAGAACCCAGAACCAGGCACGCCTTCAGCGAACGGATAACTGAGCCGGAAGAATGTGGAAGACGTTGGGGCATTTTCAAAAGTTATTAGTTCGTTGTTCTTGGTTTGAAGGGGGCTGGAGCGGGACTGGTTAGGAGGTAACGGATGAAGCCGCCGACCTTCGCGTGGGTCAGCTCCGCTTGGGCATAGATGAGGTCAAACTCCTCTCGGTTGAGGTAGCCTTGGT
>CAIXQT010000211.1 GCA_903921665.1 uncultured Opitutia bacterium | reverse complement strand
TCGCCGAGCTTCCGCACTTCGACCTCGCCGTCGTGCCGAGCCGTTTCGACGGTTGGGGCATGTTCGTGAACGAGGCCTTGCAGTGCGGACTCGCCGTCGTCGCGAGCAATAAGGTCGGCGCCGCCGGACTCATCGCCAGTTCCATGGCCGGGGCGATCGTACCTAGCGAGGATATCGACGCTTTGGCAACGGCCGTGAGCCGACGGATCGCCCACCCGGATCTTTTGAGAGACGAGCAGAAGAAGGCTCGTGAGTATGCGCCCCGGTTATCGCCAGGCAGGGCAGGGGAATACTTGGGCGCCGCGCTCCGCCATGCCTTTCTCGACGACGGAATCCGCCCGACTCCCGGCTGGATCTCCTAATTCACCTTTCACCATCAGCCTCCGATGCTCAACCAACTCAAGCGTTTCCTCAATTTCTTCCGGCCCCGGAAGCAGCGTCTCACGCACGCGAAACGTCTGGCTTACCTCCGCGCCTCCGGCGTCGAACTGCGTCGCGTGCTCGACCTTGGCGCCTTTGAAGGCAAATGGACGATGCTCCTGAAGAAGGTCTACCCCGAGGCAAAGGTCCTCATGGTCGACGCCAACACTGAGAAGGAGCCATTCTTGCGCCCCCTTGGTGATTTCAAGATCGCGGTGCTGGGTGACGTCGATGGTCGCGAGGTCGACTACTTCAAATGCCTGGATGGCGATGCCGGGTCGGGCAACGGCATCTATCGCGAGAATACGGGCTATACGTTCGGGGCAGAGAAGCGCCGCTGCGTCACGCTTTCGACCCTGCTCGGCTCTGACGAAGGCTATGACCTGATCAAGATGGACATCCAAGGAGCGGAGCTCGATGTCATCCGCGGCGGCCTGCCGATCATACGCAACTCACGCTTCCTGCTGCTGGAACTCCAGACGCATAACTACAATCTTGGCGCACCCCACCTCGAAGAGGTCGTCGCGTTCTTGCACGGAGAGGGCTTCGGCGTGGTGGATATCGTCGATCTGATGTACACGGGCGATAAGCTCATCCAGGTGGATGTCCTATTCCGGAACCGGAAGCTGGCCTGAGCCAAGTACGAGTAATCACCATCAAGCCGCGCATATCGCGCGGCTTTTTTGTGCCCGGATGGATCGGGCTAGGCCCTTGCCCCCGTGCCCGTAGGCCCCCTAACTTTACGGCATGCCCCGCCGTGCCTTCCTCTTCCTGCTCATTGCGCTGAGCTTGCCGGCGGCTGATGTCTTCGAGCAGCAACGCCGCTTGGGCCGCGGCCTCAACTTGGGCAACTCGCTGGAGGCACCGAAGGGCGCCAGCTGGGGGCGGCCGATCGCGGAGGAGGATTTCCCGCGCATCAAGGCGGCGGGCTTCGCGTCCATCCGCCTGCCGGTTCGCTGGGCCGATTATGCCTCCGGCGATGCTCCTTACGCGATCGAGCCGGCGTTCCTCGCCCGCGTGGAAGGGTTGGTGAAATCCGCGCTCAAGGCCGACCTGCAGGTGGTGCTCAACGTCCATCACTTCGACGCACTTGAC
>CAIXQT010000210.1 GCA_903921665.1 uncultured Opitutia bacterium | reverse complement strand
CGGCGGAAATTCGGGGTGGAGCGCTGCCACATGCCCGTCTGCCAGACGCGGCCGTTCTCCTTCACCGCGTCGGCGATCGCCTTGCCTTCGGCCCAGGTCTTCGCGAGCGGCTTCTCGCCGTAGACATCGATGCCGGCGCGGAGGAGCGCGCAGCTGATGACGCCATGCCAGTGGTCAGGCAGGCCGTGGACGGCGGCGTCGGGCTTCTCCTTCGCGAGCATCTCGCGGAAGTCGACGTACTGCTTCGGGGCGGCCATGCCTTTCTTGACGACGGCTTCGGAGGAGGAGGCGAGGACGCGCTTGTCGACGTCGCACACGGCGATGACCTGGACGCCCTTCTTGGACATCAGCTGGCGCATGTCGCCGCCGCCTTGGGCTTTCAGGCCGATGCCGACGAGTTGGAGGCGGTTGCTCGGGGCGACCGTGCCATCCTTGCCGAGCGCGGAGGCCGGGATGATGGAGGGGAAGCCCAGGATGGCGCCGGCGAGGGCGGAGTTCTTCAGGAACGAGCGGCGGTTCAGTTGAGACATCGGATTAGGGGTTGGGATAGGGGTGGGGTAGGGGTAGGACAGGTGTAAGGGGAGAAACGTTCCGAGGAAAGGAGGGATTGGTAGGGACGGCACCACGTGCCGTCCTAAGTGCAAAAGTGCAAATCGGCCTAAGGCCTGTGCAAAGGTGCAAAAGTGAGAGGTAAAATCCAGGTGGCGGGTCATGCATCGGGCAGGGCCGACCATCCTTGGTCGGCCGTGGCCAAGCAGGGATGCTTTGCCCTGCCAAGAAACAGACCCCCTCTATTTCCCATACTCAATACTCTATACTCCATACTCTGGTTAACGTGTCCCCTTGCCCTCGTGCCCACTTGCCCCCTATTAAGATGCTACCCCATGCGCTCCCTCATCGCTCTCCTCCTCGCCTCCGTTGTCTCCCTGGCTGCCGAGCCTAACCGCGCCTTGGTCTTCTCGAAGACCGCCGGCTTCCGCCACAAGGACTCGATCCCGTTGGGCAACGAAGTCCTCGCGAAGCAGTTCAAGGCCGCCGGCCTCGAGGCCGACATCACCGAAGACGCCGCCGTCTTCACCGCCGAGAATCTCGCGAAGTACCGCGCCATCGCCTTCATGAGCACCACCGGTGACATCATGGGTGATGTCGTCGCCAAGGATGCGACCAAGGAAGCCAAGGACGCCGCCGCCAAGGCCGCGCTTCCTCGTCGCGCCGCTTTCCAGGCCTGGCTCGAGAACGGCGGCGCTTTCGTCGGCGTGCATGCCGCCTCCGACGCCGGCGCGGCCGAGAAATACTGGCCTTGGTTCGCCAACATGATCGGCGGCCTCTTCTCCGGCCATCCCGCCCAGCAGGTCGCGATCCTGCGCCCGCTCGTCAAGGACCACCCGGCCAACAAGCACCTCGGCGCCGAATGGAAGCGCAAGGACGAGTGGTACTCCTTCCGCAATCTCGCCGCCGACAACCTCGTGCTCCTCGAGATCGACGAAAAGTCCTACACCCCGCAGAAGGGCAAGGAAATGGGCGACCATCACCCCATGACCTGGTGCAAGGACGTCGGCAAAGGCCGCATGTTCTACACCGCGCTCGGCCACACCAAGGAATCCTTCTCCGAGCCCGACTTCCTCCAGCACCTCAACGGCGGCCTTCTTTGGACGCTGCGTAAGTAAGCGAGCGCGCTGACGCTGCTCGCGGTGAACTGCTGGCACGCTGGCAGGCTGCGAAGCATGGGAAATGGGCCGCCTTCGGGCGGCCCTTCTTGTTTAGGTAGGGCGGCGATTGCCATCGCCGCCGTTCGAATCCGGACATGGGGAGTCGTCGGTGCTTAGCCAGCCACGTTGGGGCCGCCTCTCCGTACGCGAACGGACGTGATGGCAATCACGTCCCTACCTACTGCTTCGCAGCATGCCAGCGTGTCCCCGCGTGACCCCGCCGCGCTTACTTCGCTGCTTCGAGCTTCTTGATCAGGCGGCCGAGGGCGCCCTTGGTCGTCGCGTTCGTCACGGTCTTCTCGGCCTCGCGCAGGGCGTCGAGGTCGGCAGGCTGGGCGAGCTTGAGCAGGGCCTTCTGGCATTCGAGGCGCATGGTCTCTTCCTTGATCGCGACGCACAGGGCGCCGGCGACGGAGCGAAGGTTGCGGCCGACGGCGGCCTTGATGAGGGCGTTGCGCGCGGCGACATCGGCCTTGGCATCGGTGATGCCGGCGATGAACGCGTCGGTAACCCCCGGGCCGGCTACTTTCACCAGCGCGTCCTGGATATTATCGGCGAGGGTGTCATCCTTAGCCAGCCCGGCGAGGATCGGCACGGCCTTGGCGCCGCCGATCTCGGCGAGCGCGAGCGCGGCCGGAATGCGGAGCGGCGAGTCGGCCTTTGCGGCGAGCGCGGCGACCTGGGTCGTGGCACCGGCGGCCTTCGCTTCGGCGAGCGCGGCGAGCAGGAGCTTCGCGGTCTCGACGTCGGCCGAAGCGAGCAGCCCGGCGACATCGCCGGTAAGCGGCGAGGTCGGTTCGTCGACCAGACGTTCGCGGACGTCGTCAATCGCGGCGAGGCGCACGGCCGCGGCGGTGTCGGCCTTCTTCAGGGCGTCGATGGACTTCGCCGTGCCTTTGCGGAAGTCCTTGAGCGCGGTCGTATAGGCGGCGTGGTCGACGGCAGGGCGATCGGCGGCGACGAGCGTCGCGGCGGCGAGGAGCAGGGCAGGGAAGATGAGGCGCATGGGATTAATTAGGGGATAAGTGGGCACGGGGGCAAGGGGACACGGGGTCCGACTAAACAGGCGAAGCCGCTTAGCTCAGCCGGCCGGCCTTCACTTCGACGCCGTAGGCGGTGAACTTCGCCTTGATCTCGTCGCGGACGCGGCGGAACTCGTTGAGGATTTCTTCTTCGGTGCCCTTGGCGTGGGCCGGGTCGTCGAAGCCCCAGTGGAAGCGGGCGACTTGGCCGGGATACATCGGGCACACCTGGTCGGCGTTACCGCAGACGGTGATCACGACGTCGATACGGCGCGGCAGGAACTCGTTCATGTGCTTCGACGTGTGGCCGGAGAGGTCGATGCCCGCCTCGGCCATGACCTTGATCGAAAGCGGGTGGACGTAGCCTGCTGGCTTCGAGCCCGCGCTGAAGACCTCGGCGCTGTCGCCGACCGCGGCGCGGAGGAAGCCTTCGGCCATGTGGCTGCGGCAGGAGTTGCCCGTGCAGAGCACGAGGATGGCCGGCTTGGTGGACATGCAGTCAAATTAGGGGGCAGGTGGGTGCGGGGGCAAGGGTGAGAAGAGGGCTAGGGGCAGGGCTAGGGTTAGGTCGAGTGATGCAAACTGGTATCGATTCGGAAGAATCCAGCTGCCCATGACGCCTAGCTCTTTCCCTGGCCCTAGCCCTCACAGGCATTGCCTGCGCAATTTTCTTTCTCCGCAGGGGGGAGGGTGGCACGATGCCCTTCATGTCCGAGCCACTCCTGACCCTCCGCGAAAGCAAGACCTCCCCGGTCGGCTCCCGCTTCCAGGCCATCTGCGCCCTGGGAGAGATCTCCACCAAGACCGCGAAGACCGGTTCGACTTATTATGAAGCCGTCATCGCCGATGCGACGGACGACATCAAGATCCGCCTCTTCGGCGATTCGCCGGTCAAGCCGGTGCTCGTGACCCTCAAGCCTGGCGCGATCGTCCGCGTTGGCGGCACGGTCAGCGACTTCAACGGCCGCCCTGACCTCAAGGTCGACCAGCTCGCGCCCATCACCGACGCCGAGCGTTCCGATCCGGCGATCATGGGTCGTCTCACGCCGGTCTCGCAGCACGACCCGCTGAAGATGAAGGCCGACCTCCTCGGCATCATCGCGCGCATCCCGCACGCCGGACTCCGCGCCACCGTCGAATCCGCCTTCGAGGAGTATGGCGAGCGCTTCCACGACGCCGTCGCCGCCCTCGGCATGCACCATGCCTTCCGCCACGGCCTCCTCGAGCACACCCTGCGCATGGCCAAGTGCGCCGAGGCCCTCTTGCCGCTCTACCCGAAGGTCGACCACTCGCTCGCCGTCGCCGGCATCGTGCTGCACGACATGGGCAAGGTGCAGGAATACTCGCGCCTCGAGCCCGGCATGGCCAAGGCCAGCTTCACCCGCGCGGGCAACTTGCACGGCCACCTCGTCCTCGGCGCCTTCATCGTGCGCGCCCACGGCACCAAGGTGGGCCTCGAAGCCTCGCTCATGGAGCGCCTCGAGCACGTCATCCTTTCGCACCACACCATGCGCGAGTACGGCGCCTGCGCCACGCCCTCGACGCCGGAGGCCGTCTTCGTCGCCCGCATCGACGACATGGACGCCAAGCTTTCCGCCGTGGAAGAAGAACTCCGCAAGGCTCCGCCGGGCGCCGAGTTCATGCCCCTGCGCGCGATCGACGGCCAGCTCCTGATCACGCCGCCGAAGACCGGCGCGTAAGCCATGGACGTCCGGGAGCTGGATTTCGACCTCCCGCCGGAACGGATCGCCGCGGAGCCCGCGCCGCGCCGCGACGGCTCGCGCCTGCTTGTCGTGCGTCGCGCCACCCGCACGATCGAACACCGCCTGTTCTCCGAGCTCCCCGACCTCCTGCCCGCGGGCACGGTGTTGATCCGAAACAACGTCACCGTCCTCAAGGCGCGTCTCTTCGGCGTGCGGCCCACCGGCGGCAAGGTCGAGTGCCTGTTGCTGCGCCCCACCGCCGACCCGCTCGAGTGGTGGTGCATGCTGCGGCCAGGTAAGCGCGCCTCGGACGAGGCCGGCTTCACGATCGACGGCCGCCGCGCCGTCGCCGTCGAGACCAAGCAGGGCGAATACCGCGTACGGTTCGAATTGCCTGCCGGCGAGACCGTGCAGGCCCTCGCGGACCGCGTCGGCGAACTGCCGTTGCCGCCGTACATCGTCGAAGCCCGCAAGGAGCGCGGACTTGCGCCGGCGGACGACGCCGCGCGCTACCAGACCGTGTACGCCGATCCGTCGTCGGCCCGCGCGGCCGCCGCCCCCACCGCCGGGCTGCATTTCACCGCCGAGTTGCTCGCGACCCTCAAGGCGCGGGGATACGATGCCTTCGACCTCGTCCTCGATGTCGGCCCGGGGACCTTCCAGCCGGTCAGCGTCGAGAATCTCGATCAGCACGTCATGCATTCCGAGGCGTATCGGATCCCTGCCGCCACCATGGCGGCCCTGAAGGACCGCCGGCCTCGACTCGCCGTCGGCACGACCTCCGTGCGCGCGAGCGAGGACGCCTTCCGTAAGACCCGGTGCTTCGCGCAGGCGGCCGGAGATTATCATTCGGACGCCTCACTCTTCATCCGGCCCGGTGACACCATCGGGTGTTGCGAGCACCTCCTCACCAATTTCCACCTCCCGCGGTCCACGCTTCTCTGCCTTGTCGCCGCGTTCCTCACGCCCGGGTCGCTGGAAGGCCTCGCCTGGCTCAAGGAGATCTACGCCGAAGCCATCGCGCACGAATACCGCTTCTTCAGCTACGGCGACGCCATGCTGATTCTTTGAGGGTCAGGGTTTGCTCACGAGTAAATCGAGGTACTCATCGTCGGGCGTGATTCCACGACGCCATTTGAAGACATTTTTCCCTGGCGCCAGTTCTAGGCCCCGGTCGTTCGGCGTCGGGTTATAATAATAGGTGAAGGTCAGCTGATGGTGGACATAGTCGAGAGAGCCGACGATTTTCGTATAGTGAGCGGAAGCGATAGTGCCATCGGGCGCCAACTTGACGCGTGTCCGCAGGAAGTAACCCGGATAATCTCTGTCGGCCGCGTAAGGGAAGGGGCCTCGGGAGGTGAGCTTCATTTCAAGGCTAGGCAAGTAGCCGCCCTCCGGTGCGAACGGCGGCATGCGTAGTTGGCAATAAGGCCAGTTCCTTGGCTCAGCGATGATGCCGGAGCCAGGCTCAGGGAAGGCGACTTGGAGGGCAAACTTCCAGTCGTTGTGCAGTCGGGTGAAATCAAGCTCCGTCCATTTCTGGAGGTCGGGATTGGCACGATCACGCGCCATCTCTTCGGGCGTGACCCTGGGGCCGACTTTAGAAGAAGACAGATGAAACCGAATGTCGGCAATTTCGCCTTTTCCGTGGGGCGATACGAACGCCCCCTTTTCAAAATCATAGCCAAGCCAAGTGTTCTCCGGTAGCTGTCCGGGCTTGGAAGTGATGTTGACCTTGCGGGCATGAAGAGAGGTCGGACGATGCCGACGCGGCATCCCGAAGGTGTAGGACTGCTTCGGCTCCATGCTATAGATG
>CAIXQT010000209.1 GCA_903921665.1 uncultured Opitutia bacterium | reverse complement strand
TTGCGTATCTTGGTCCACCATGGGCATCTGCCCGTCGACGAGGGGACGTTTCGTCCGGATATCGTGATCACCGGGCATACGCATGTCCCGAAGATCGAACAGGACGGCTCGGTGCTACGACTCAATCCGGGTAGCGCCGGACCTCGTCGCTTTAACCTTCCCGTGACGGTCGCCCGGATTACGGTGCGGGAGGGCAGGGCGAGCGCCCGCCTCATCGCCCTCGACGTGACATGAAGCAACCCCTGCCCATCGATTCCCTTCAGGACGGCCTGGTCGCCGCCTGCGGACGCGTACGCAGGTTGGTGCTGCGCGCTCCTACGGGCTCCGGCAAATCGACGCGCATCCCGCAGATGCTCCTCGACCTGAATCTCGTCCAAGGCCAGATCGTCGTCCTCCAGCCTCGCCGAATCGCCGCCCGCCTGCTGGCCGCGCGCATCGCGCAGGAACGCGGGGTCCGCCTCGGCGGCGAGGTGGGCTACCAGATCCGCTTCGAACGCGTCGAGTCCGCCCAGACACGCATCAAGTTCGTCACCGAGGCGCTCTTGCTCCGGCAGATGGCGTCGGACCCCGAACTCAAGGGCGTAGGGGCGGTCGTCTTTGACGAATTCCACGAACGCAACCTGCACTCCGATGTGGCGCTGGCCCTCGCTCGTCGACTGCAGGAGACCCACCGGCCTGACCTGCTGATCATGGCGATGTCCGCGACGCTCGACACCGAAGCCGTGGCGAAGTGGCTCGGCTCGGCCGAGACCTTGGCCGCCGATGGTCGCGCCTATCCCGTTCAGATCGAGTACACGCATATGCCGCGCAATTCGACCCGGCCGATCTGGGACGCCGCCGCCGAACAGGTGAGGCGCGTCCTGAGGGAAGAAAGCGAAGGGGACATCTTGGTGTTCATGCCTGGCTCGCATGAAATCATGCGCACCATCGGCGCGGTGCGTAATCTGCCTGAGTCCGGCGGCGTCGACATCCTGCCACTCTATGGCGAACTGCCTCCCGAAGAGCAGGATCGGGCGGTCAAGCCCAGTCCCGGCCGTAAGGTCATCGTGGCGACCAATGTCGCCGAGACCTCGTTGACCATCCCGGGCGTCCGCGCGGTGGTCGACGCCGGCCTCGCCCGCATCGCGCGCTTCGACCCGCATCGCGGCATCGACACCTTGTTGGTCGAGCCGGTCTCGCAGGCTTCCGCTGAGCAACGCGCCGGCCGCGCCGGACGAACCGGTCCGGGGCGCTGCATCCGCCTCTGGTCTCAGACCGATCACGAAGCTCGTCCGCTTCGCGAAGTCCCGGAGATCAAGCGCGTCGACCTCTCCGAGACGATCCTGTTGCTGCTTTCTTCCGGCTGGGGCGACGCCGCGAGCTTCCCCTGGTATGAGAAGCCGGACGACAAGGCGTTGCAGCGCGCCCTGACCGTCTTGGCGGACCTCGGCGCCGTCGACACCCAAGGTAAGCTCACTCCGATCGGACGACGTATGTCGGTCTTCCCGGCCCATCCGCGCTACGCCCGCATGTTGCTCGCCGCGGGTGAACTCGACTGCGTCTACGAAGTCTGCCGCATCGCCGGCCTAGCCCAAGGCCGTGACATCCTTTTCCGTAAGGTCGACGATCGCACCGAAAACGCCCGCGACTCGGTCGAGCAGGAAGACGGATCGGACTTCTTCCCGCGGCTCGCTTTGCTGCAGCAGGCGATCGACCTGAAATTCGATGCCGACGCGTGCGATCGCTTCGGCGTGCATGGCCAGGCCGCGCGCCAGGCCGATCAGGCCGCCCGCCAGTTCCTGAGGCTCGCCGAAGGGCAGGGGCTCCCCGTCAGCGACCGTATCGCCGACCCCGCCTCCATCCGCCGCTGTCTCCTGCTCGGATTCTCGGACCGCCTCGCCGTTCGGCTCGACGCTGGTACGCTTCGCTGCGCCTTGGTCCACGGCCGGACCGGCGAGCTGCGTCGCGAATCCTCCATCCGTAACGCCAAGCTGCTGGTCGCTGCCGAAGTCGATGAAATCCAGGCGCGCGGCGGCGTGACGACCTATCTCTCCTTGGCCACCGCGATCGAAGAGGCCTGGCTGCAGGAGCTGTTTCCCTCCGAGTTCTCGACCGTCAACCATGTACGTTACGACGCCACCCAGCGTCGCGTCGTCACCCGCGTCGAGCGGCGCTTCCGCGACCTGGTGCTCGAAGCCAAGGAGCGCGACGACGCGCCCTCCGATGCGGCCAGCCGCATCCTCGCCGAGGAAGTAGCCGCCGGCCGGCTCGAACTCGAGAAGTGGGACGCCCCGGTCGACGCTTGGATCCGCCGCGTGAACTTCCTTTCGAAGCACTGTCCGGAGCTGGGGATTCCCGTCTTCGATGACGACGCCCGACGCATGGTGATCGAAGAAGTCTGCACCGGGGCCGTCGCCTATCGTGATATCCGGGATCGCCCCGTCTTCGGCGTCGTCCGCGGCTGGCTGACGCATGAGCAGTCCATGGCCCTCGATTCCTACTGTCCGGAGAAAATCATCCTGCCGCGGAAGAAGCATCCCGCCCGCATCGAATATACCGCCGACGGCCAGGCAGAGGTCGAGGCGACCGTGCAGGAACTCTATGATTTTCCCGGAAGCAAGCTGCGGGTATGCCTCGGCAAGGTGCCGATGGTCATCTGCATCCAGTCGCCCGCCCGTCGCACGCAACAGCGCACGACCGACCTTGATGCCTTCTGGAAAGGCTCATATGAAGGCGTGAAGAAGGAACTAAGAGGTCGTTATCCAAAACACGAATGGCGCTGACCCTATGAGCACCTCTTCCGCGCCTTGGTCATCGGTCCCCATCCATGTCATCGACTTCGAGGGAAGCTCACGCACCGGCGTCGTCGAGTTCGGGGTAGCGACGATCATGGGCGGCGAAATCGTCTCCGCTTCGACGCGGCTGCATGCGTCGCGCGTTCCCGTGCCCGCGATCGACACCCAGTGCCATGGCCTCGGCGCCAAGGACCTGAGGGGCTTGCCGCCATTCGAGTCCGAGTGGGACCAATGGGTTGCCCTTCGTCGCACCGGCCTGCTCGCCGCGCACAACGCGACCGTCGAGTCCGGCCTTCTGCGTGGCACATGGCCTCGTCCGTCCGTCGTCCCCGCGTTCGTGGGCGAGGAAGCTTCCGTCGCTGAGTGGGGCCCTTGGATTGACACCTGTCGGCTCGCCCGGGCGTGGGCCCCGACCTTGGGGGACTTCCGTCTTTCGTCCCTGGTCTCGGCCCTCCGCCTGGCCCCGCGCCTTGATGTGCTGGCCGCCGAGCACTGTCCTCCGAACCGTCGGCGTTATCACTGTGCTTTATACGATGCGTTGGCGGCGGCCCTGGTGCTGCGGGCCCTCTGTGGTTTGGAAGGCCGTTCGTCCGCCCCCCTTTCCCAGCTGGTCCGGGACAGCGTCTCGGCTCCGGCCGCCGATGACCTGATGCAAGGCGAGCTCGGGCTATAGTTTCCGCTTCACTCCGAGGGGTGAGGCTAACTAGATAGGCGTCCCTCTATGGCTTCTAAGTCCCCCATTCGCGTCGCGGTCACCGGCGCCGCCGGCAACATCGGTTACGCCGCCATCTTCCGCCTGGCTTCCGGCGCCGTCTTCGGCCCCGACCAGCCGGTCGCCCTGAACCTGATCGAAGTCGGGCCCGGCCTCAACGCCCTCGCCGGCGTCGTGATGGAACTCCAGGACTGCGCCTTCCCTCTGCTCACCGACGTCGTCGCCACCGGCGACCTCAACGAAGGATTCAAGGATGCCGACTGGTGCCTGCTCATCGGTGCCGTGCCCCGCAAGGACGGCATGGAGCGCAAGGATCTGCTCGGCATCAACGGTAAGATCTTCATCGGCCAGGGCGAAGCCATCGCGCGCAACGCCAAGAAGAGCGTCAAGGTCCTCGTCGTCGGCAATCCTTGCAACACCAACGCCCTGATCGCCCTGCGTTCCGCCAGCAGCGTGCCGACCGAGAACTTCTTCGCGATGACCCGCCTCGACGAGAACCGCGCCAAGTCGCAACTCGCGGGCAAGGCCGGCGCGCACAACTCGGTCGTCAAGAACGTCGCCATCTGGGGCAACCATTCCTCGACCCAGTATCCTGACTTCACCAACGCCACCATCGGCGGCCAGCCCGCCATGCAGGTCATCACCGACCACGCCTGGCTCAAGGAGACCTTCGTCTCCGACGTCCAGAAGCGCGGCGCCGCCGTCATCAAGGCCCGTGGCGCTTCGTCCGCCGCCTCCGCCGCGAACGCCGCGCTCGATACGCTGCGCAGCCTGCACTTCCCGACTCCGGCAGGCGACTGGCACTCCGTCGCCGTCCTGTCCAAGGGCGATTACGGCATCACCCCGGGCATCATGTTCGGCTACCCGCTCCGCACCAAGGCTGACGGCTCGTGGGAAATCGTCCAGGGCCTGCCGCTCGACGCCTTCTCCAAGGAGAAGATCGCCATCACCGAGAAGGAGCTGCTTGAAGAGCGCGCGACCGCTTCGGAAGCCCTCGGCCTGAAGCTCTGAGTTTCTTGAAATAGGGAAAGAGGCGGCCTGGGGTGACCCGGCCGCCTTTCTCATGTCCGCCGATCAGGGTGCGGGCAGGCGGACCAACGTGATTTCTGAGGGCCGGCAGGTGCCGAGACGGATCTCTCCCGAGTTCGCCGCGCCGAAGATCGGCGGCTCCGGATAGATCGGCTCGATCCCGCTGGCGGTGCGGCCGGCATTGATCTTCTGCAGGCCGATGAAATCGATGATGACCGGATTGGCGCTGCTCAGGAGCGTCTTTTCCGAACGACACCAGCTCGCATCGAAGCCCGGGCCGCCGAGGACCTGGTAGCGCTCCAGCGAAAGGATCGTGAGCACGTTGCGCTTCGCGAGCTTCGGGATGGCGCAGACTTCGACGGCGGCTTTGGAGGCGTTGAAGGGGTTGTCCATGAATCGCTCGGCGTTGGCCATGTTGCCGAGCGAGGCGGCTGCCATCGCGCCGTGCACGCCGAGGGATTTGCTGTCGCTGAGCACCGGGAGGTTGATCCAGAAGTCGACCTCGTCGATCAAGGTCTTCGGCAGCACGCTGACGCGGGCGTCACCCCACGGCACTGCTTGCGAGCCAGGGCGTGGCAGGACTTGGTTCTCGTAACGCAGCTGGTTTTCCTTGGCCCAGGTCGCCGAGAACATTTCCCATGCGATGACGGGCAGGCCCTCGAAGGTCTGGCTTTGCGTGGAGAGCGCCGGGAGGAAGCCCGCTTGGCGGAGGCCGTCGACCCGGGTGTCGCAGAGCGTGATCGCCTGCTGGGCGAACCCGCGTCGGATCAATGCCGCGGTGATCGCGCGGACCAGCGGCTTGGAAGTCGCCAAGCCGGCGCCTCCTTCGGATGAGAGCTTCAGGCCGCAGCGGCGGAGGTCGCCGGGGCGGAGGCCGACGCCGGTGCGGTTCTCGAATTCGGCGAGGCTCTTCTCTACCGCCAAGGAGTAATCCTTGTCCTGAAACCCCGCCAGTTTCTGCTCGATCAGGAGGAGCTTGGGGTCGATGCCTGCCTGGGCGCTGGCGAGCCCCAGCGACAAGAAGATGAAGGCGAGAATGCGCATGGCTTTATCTTCTCCCCGTGGGAACGGCATCGCAAGCCGCTGTTTTGTTTGCGCAGGTCGGCAAGGACCCCATCTTGGGCCTCATGTCCGCCCCAGTCGCCCCCGCCCAGCGTCGTACCCTTGGGCTCATCTTCCTGACGGTGTTCATGGATATCGTGGGCTTCAGCATCATCATCCCGCTGTTTCCTCACCTGCTGAAGCATTATATCGAAAGCGAAGGCTCGGTCGGCACGCTCATCGGGTCGTTGAATGCCGCGGCGGAATGGATGGGGGGCGACACGGTCTTCAAGAAGACGGTCCTGTTCGGCGGACTCCTGAGCACCCTCTACTCGCTGCTGCAGTTCATTTTCTCCCCTATCTGGGGCGCATTGTCCGATCGTCTGGGCCGCCGGCGGATCCTGACCATCACCTTGGCGGGTAACGCCCTCTCCTATCTCCTCTGGATCTTCGCCGCCCAGTTTTGGCTCGTGGTCGTCACGCGTCTTATTTCCGGCATGATGGCGGGCAATATCGCCGTCGCCAGCGCGGCCGCGGCGGACATCACCGACGAGAAGGAGCGCACGAAAGGCATGGCGGTGGTGGGTATCGCGATCGGCCTGGGTTTCGTCTTTGGGCCAGTCATCGGCGGCCTCGCTTCATCTGTGCAGTTCGCCCAGCCTGTCGCTGCTGGCGTCACCGTCCCGACCTTCGGACTCAATCCCTTCTCCGTCCCGGCCGCGATCGCGGCCTCGCTCGCCATGATCAACTTCCTCCTCGTGGTGAAGTTCTTTCCGGAGACCTTGGCGCCGGAGCGCCGCGCCGCTTCCGATGCCAAGCGCCCTTCGGTCTTCGATCTCGCGACCGTCCGCTCTTCCGCCGTCCGACGCACGTCCTTCGCCAATCTGGTGTACCAGGTGGCCTTCACCGGCATGGAGAACACCATCGTGTTCCTGACGCTGGCGCTCTTCTCCTACAGTCCGCGCGACAATGCCTGGCTGTTCTTGTTCAACGGCGCCTGCATGATCTTCGCGCAAGGCCTGGCCCGACAGCTGGTGAAGCGCATGGGACAGCGCAAAGTCGTCATCCTGGGCATGCTGATCGCTTCGGTCGCCTTCGTCGTCGTCGCCTTGATCCCGCCCACTCTGGCCGCCGCCGGCGATGGCGCCGAGACGACCTTCTACCTCGGCCTCGGCCTGATCTCCTTCGCGACCGGCTTGATTTTGCCGAGCGTGTCGGCGCTCGTCTCGCTCTACTCCGATGCTTCCGAGCAGGGCCGCAATCTCGGCATCCTGCGCTCGGCCGGCTCGCTGGCGCGCGTCATCGGACCCGTCACGGCGGCGCTGTTATATTTCCACTTCGGTTCCCACTTCTGGGTCTACGTCGGCGGCGCCTTGCTGATGCTGCCGGCGATCTGGGTCGTCCGGGGGCTGCCTGAGCCGGAGTCCGAACGGCTGAAGGCTTAAGCTCGGGCCAAGGCTCGGCCGAGCGCGTCGCCGGTGCGGATGACGTGCATCAGCGCGATGCCCCCGCGGAATGCCCCATGGAAATGGAGTCCGGGGTGTGCGGCTTCGGCCTGAGCGAGCGCGTCTTCTCTGCGCCGCTGACCTGCGTCATATTGAGGAATGGCCCGTCCCCATCGCTGGATCCATTCCTTGCGCGGCTTGGCCTTGATGCCGAGCGTCGCGGCGAGCTCGTCGTCCACGACCTTGCTGAGGGCTTCGTCAGTCAGGCCGGCCAGATCGGGACGGCGGGCTCCGCCGATGAAGCAGCAGAGCAACGCATGACCTTCGGGTGCCCGTGCCGGCAGCACCGACGTCGGGAAGAGACAGCCGAGGACGTCGCGTTTCTCGGCGCCAGGAGTCAGGTAGCCGAAGCCGTCGAGCGGATGCGGAACGTCGGCGACGGCGTAGCCGCGGGCGACGACGGTCACGGCCGGAACGGCGGCGTCCTCCCAGTCGCGCAACAGGCGCGTGACGGATTCGTCGAAGGGCAGGGCCGCCCAATGCCAATGGGGGGCGGTCACGACCAGGTGCTTCGCGCACGCGCCGTCTTCCGTGCCGTCGGCGTCACGCCAGGCGACGTTCCAGCCCTTGGCGTCGCGGCGGAGCTGCGTGGCGACGCTGCGGAGGCGCAGGTTGTCGGCGCCGATCGGAGCCGCCATCGCGTCGGCGAGCTGTTGCATGCCGCGCGGGAAGCCGACGACCTTGCGCGTCACCTTGGGCGCTTGGCGAAGGCCGTTGAGCACCGAGCCGAATTCTTTTTCGAAGGCGTGGACGCGCGGGAAGCAATCGGCCATCACCAGCTTCGATGGGTCGCCCGCATGCACGCCGGAGACGACCGGATCCATGAGCATCGCCGCGGCTTCCGGGCCGAAGCGTCGCGTCGCGAACTGCTCGACCGTTTCGCCGACGTGCCCGCCTTGTGCCCGGAAAGGCTCCGTGAGCAGGCGGAGCTTGCCGGACCAGCTCAGCAGGCCGGAGCCGAAGAGGCTCAAGGGATTGGCGCCGAGGCCGTGCAACCTGCCGTGGGCGTAGATGTAGCGTTTCGCCGCCCGCATGTCGGCCGATTGGGTGGCGTCGGCTAAGCCGTAGGCCGCGAGCAGCGCTTCGTCTTCATCACCTTCAAGCTGGAGGGTGTTGGGGCCGGTCTCCACCAGCCAGCCCTCTTCACGGATCGTCCGAATGGAACCTCCCACCCGGCCGGAAGGTTCGATGACCTTCACCTTCGAGCCGGCGCGGGTCATGGCGTTGGCGACGGCCAGTCCGGCCGGTCCAGCTCCGAGTATGACCGCGTCGAGCACCATGGTCTTATCATCGACCCGAAACGATAGGGTTGGCAACCCTGCGTCCTTCCGACTGTCTACCCTGTCATGAGGGCTTTGACGCTTCTGTTTC
>CAIXQT010000208.1 GCA_903921665.1 uncultured Opitutia bacterium | reverse complement strand
GCCGTTCGCCGGGTGAGGTTCGACTCTTCATCGGCCCAACGGCGGGCACGCAGAGCCCGCCCTACCTCAAGACACCCCCGCCAATCATCCGGTCTCCGGTTTCCCTTTGCTGTTTTATCCTATCCGCTAACCGCCAACCGCTAATACCTATCATGGGTAGGGCGGCCATTGCCATGGCCGCCGTTCGCCATGTGAGGTTCGTACCTCGATCGGCCCAACGGCGGGCACGCAGAGCCCGCCCTACCTAAAACCGCGGCACAAAAAAGGGCGGCCGAACGGCCGCCCTTCCCTATCACGTCACCTGATCGCTCAGGCTTCGTCCGACTTGGCTTCCGCAGCCTTCTTGCGGCGACGGCGGATGGCCGCGGCGGCCAGCGCCAGGGCGCCGATACCAAAGCCGTAGGTGGACGGCTCAGGCACCGCGGTGAGCGTGAGCGCACCGCCGTCGAAGCTCATCGACCAGACGTCGCTCGTCGTAGGCGTGCTGCCCGCGAACGTGAAGCTAGAGACATCGAACGTAAAGACGTCCGTGATGCTCTGGCCGTTCGCCAGGTTGAGGTTGCCGCTGACGGTACCGAAGTTGAACGTGTGGACGATGCCGAGCGCGGTGGAGTGGCTACCCGCGAGGTTCGAGTCACCCTGCGTACCGAGGAGGTCGCTGTGGGAGATCAGCTTGATCGTCGCCTTCGCGCCGTTCGCGCTCAGGGCGCTGAGGTCGAGGTTGGCGAAGTTGAAGCGATCGTAACCCACGCCGGCGCCGCCGACGGTATCGTAGGCCTTCCACTCGAGGACGGAACCGCCGTTCAGGACGACCGAGCCACCCGCATAGGTGGTGATCGCATCGCCGGAGGACAGCGTGGAGCCCGAGTTGAGGGTCAGCGTACCCGAGGTGGCCGAGCCCTTCACGGTACCGCCGGTGACGGTGACGTCGTTGGCGACGACCTGACCAAGGTTCAGCTGGGCGGCATTGACCGTGACGAGGCCGGAGCCGAGCGCGGTGACATGGTTGGCGTTGAGCACACCCGCATCGACGGTGACGCCGCCGGTGAAGTCGTTGGACTTCGTGAGGGTGAGTTCACCCGCACCCTGCTTGACGATCGCGCCGGTCTTGGCCGCGCCGAAGCCGAGGGCCGTACCGAAGCTCACGTTGTTCGCGCCGACGTCCACCGTGGCGGTGGCGGCATCGGCGATCACTAGGCGTCCGGAGACGTCGTTCGTGTTGCTCGCTTCCCAGCGGAGGGTCGAGGTGCCCGACACCGTGATCAGACCCGTACCGGCCAGGGCACCGGAGGAGAAGCCGAGGATACCTGCGTTGATGTCGAAGGTAGCCGAGGACTTGAAGCTGCTGCCAGCGCCACCGATGATCCAGGCGCCGACGCCGTTCTTGACGACCGCGCTGAAGAGGCGTTCCTGCGTTTCGGCGTTGTCGAAGAGGCTCGGCTCGTAGGTGCTGGCGTCGGTGACATTGCCACCCTTGAGGGTGAGCGTGCGGCCCGTGCCGGTCGTGTTGGCGAAGTCGACCTTGGAGGCGCTGCCGATCGAGATGACCGAGCTGCTGGTCGTACCGAACGTCGCGCCGCCGTTGCCGACAGTGAACGAACCGTTGAAGG
>CAIXQT010000207.1 GCA_903921665.1 uncultured Opitutia bacterium | reverse complement strand
GCCCGTACCGAAGGCCTTGTTGGCGGCGGCACCGGTCGTGCCGACGAGCGAGAGGAGCGAACCTTCGTTGACGGTGATCGGCTGCGCGTAATCCGGATTGAGCGCGCCGAAGGAAAGCGGATTAGCGCCCCACTTCTGGATGGAACCAGCACCGGTGATCGGACCGTGGATATTGGTGATGGAATTAGTCGTGGCATCACCACGGAACGAGACGGGACCGTTGACCGTCATCGCATAGAAGTTGAGGGTCGAGTTGTTGGTCGTACGGATGACGACCGGCGTGCCGAAGTCGTTATTCGAGTAGGCGTTGACCGTCAGCTTATCGTAGGCGGCGGTATTACCGCCGATGTTGGAGTCGGAATTGACCACCATCTCCGACTGGTAGTAAAGCTGGCTTTCGGAGTAGAGCTGAGCTCCGTTGAGGATAATCTTATTTCCTTTGCCGTACGGGTTGGTCGTGCTGCCGCCGAGGACGTAGGTGTTGTTGAGGCGGAACCAGTTGTAGCCCGAGATGACGACGTCGCCGGTCAGGGTGCCACGATTGTCGCCACCGATCAGGATATCGCCGCCTCCTGCCTTGGTGAGACCTCCGGCGGTGATCTGGCCGTTGAAGTACAGACGACGGTTGGAACCGTTGTTGTTCATGTACAGGAACAGCTCGCCACCGTTCGGCACGGTCACCGGGAAGGTCGAAGTCTTGTCGGCGTCGTTATACGCATTGATCAGGCCGCCGCCGCTGAGGGTCAGCGCGAAGGTCGGGGTCAGCGAAACGCCGGCACCGGACACATAGGCCTTGTAGTTGATCTTGAAGTCGGTGCCGTTCGTGATTTCCGTGATGACGGCGTTGGGCGGGATGCCAGCGCCCGTGATGGGCTGACCGACCACGAGAGTCGAAGTGTTCGAACCGGTGACGGCATTCGAGCCGGCGGTCAATGTACCCGTGATCGCGGTACCGGCGATGGTCGTCAGGGCCGAGTCCAAGCGCATGGCGTAGACTTTCGGATTGTAGCTGAGCGCACCGCCGGTCGACCAGACCGTGTCCGTGCCGGCCGTGAGGCCGACGGCGACGCCGGCGCCCCGCGAAGAGTAGGCGACCTGATTATTTCCGACCGTGGCCTGGGCAAGCAACGGCTGCAGACCGAGAGAAGCACCCTGGTAGCTCAGGAAGGTGTTGTTGGTGACGTCGATCATCCACGCCGGGGCCATGCCGGCGGTGGCGCCGGTGCCGGAAAGCGACAAACCGGCGTTGGCGAAGGTCGGAGTCGTGACGCGCAGACGGTCGAAGCCGAAGGCGGCGTTGAGCGATCCAGCCGCGGCCGTATTCAGAAGGAGCATGCCGCGATCGGAACCGCGCAGGATGTCCGCCACTTCGAGGACGGCCGTACCGGAATTATTGCGGGCGATCGTCAAGGCACCGGAGCCGAGGCCGACGGTGACCGCGCCGATCTTTTCGTAAGAATCAAGGTTGTTGGCGCCCGAGAGCCTGAACGTACCGCCGTCGAGCGTGATGCCCGTGGCGTCAGCCCAGCGACCTTGGTTGCCCGCGCCGGTGTAAAGACCG
>CAIXQT010000206.1 GCA_903921665.1 uncultured Opitutia bacterium | reverse complement strand
GAATGGGCCGCGATCCGGGCGCACATCAGGGCCCAGAAGCAGCCGATGCAATTGGCCACCACCAGCTGAAGGTCGGTCGGCATGCTGTAGAAGATCAGCGTGCCGGGGAACCAGACGAAGTAGTTCGTGAGCAGGTTCGGGAGCACCAGGCGGCGATACCAACCCGGACCCATCGCCGCGCGCAGGCGAGCCGTATCCCAGCCGCAATCCTTCCAGAGATGGGAGATGGCGTTGAACGGCGCCCCGATGAAGATCGTGAAGCCGGCCATGTCGATGAGGACCTTGAGGAGTACGGTTCGCAGATTGGCCTCACTGCCGAACCAAGCGGCCTGCAGGGTGTAGAAGTAACTTACCAGCATGCCCATCAAGGCCCACCAGACCATGCTGTGCAGGAGGTCCCGGAAGGGGTGCGTCGGACGCAGGCCGCGGAAGACCATCCGGAAACACCAAGGGATCAGGCCGGAGGTGATGGCCGTACAGATCGCCGCAAAGGCCATCGGGCTGGCCGCGTTGATGGCGCCGATGCGGTTCAGCGCCGTGGCGACTTCCGGGACGTTGTAATACGCGACGACCAAGCCGGCGGCGGCCAACATGATGATCGCGAGCGGCAGGGCGATGTCCCGCAGAGCCTTGATGCCGGCGGTCAGCGGAGAGGCGGATGACTCTCTCATCCGAGGAACTTGCGGAGCAGCTGGTCGATGAGGACCGGGTTGGCTTTACCCTGCGTGCGCTTCATGATCGGACCCTTGAGAGCGTTGATGGCCTTCTCGTTGCCGGCGCGGTACTCGGCGATGGACTTCGCCACGGCCGGATCAGCGATGACTTCCTGGACGATCTTCTCGAGCTCGCCGGTGTCGCTGTTCTGGCGGAGGCCCTTGGCGTCGACGATCGCAGCGGCGTCCTGGCCGGACTTGAACATCTCGGCGAAGACTTCCTTGGCCTGCTGCTTGGAGATCACGCCGTCATCGGTGAGCTTCACCAAGCCGGCGAGCTGCGCGGGCTTGATCGGGCACGAGGCGAGCGAGACGGGCGCCGGAGCGGACTCATCGAAGGCACCGGCGGCACCCGCAGAAGCGGCGAGGTCGCGAAGGAGGTCATTGGCGACGAGGTTGGCGATACCTGAAGGGTTGGCCGGGTGGGCGGCCACGGCGGCTTCGAACCATTCTGCGAGCGCGCGGTCGTTCACGAGCACCGAAGCGGCCGTGTAAGGCAGGCCGAGTTTTTCGACGTAGCGACGCTGGCGGTCGTAGAGGTTCTCGGGAACCAGCTTGGCGAGGCGGGCCACGGTCTCGCGGGAGATCTTCAGGGTCGGGATATCCGGATCCGGGAAGTAGCGATAATCGTGGGCGTCTTCCTTGTCGCGAAGGACGTAACCGCGGGCGAGTTCGGCGTTCCAACCGCGGGTCTCCTGCGTGATCGAGCGACCGGCTTCGAGTTCGCGGATCTGACGGGCGGTCTCGTAGATGACCGTATCGCGGACGCTGGAGATCGAGTTAAGGTTCTTGGTCTCGGTACGGGTACCGAGCTTTTCGACGCCACGACGACGGACGGATACGTTGCAGTCGCAACGCAGCTGACCCTTCTCCATGTCGCAATCGGCCACGCCGGCCTGGGTGAGCATCGCGACGAGCGAGCGCAGGAAGGCCTCGGCTTCGGCCGAGGAACGGAGATCCGGCTCGGTGACGATCTCGAGGAGCGGCACGCCGGCGCGGTTGTAGTCGACCAGCGAGCCGCTGCCCGCGTGGCTGAGTTTGCCCACGTCCTCTTCGAGGTGCGCATGGTGGATGCGGATGAACTTATGCTCGCCCATCACGTTGCGCGAGGCGCCGGGGAGCTCGATCTCGACCTGGCCGCCGACGACGACCGGGAAATCCTTCTGCGTGAGCTGGTAGTTCTTCGGATTATCCGGGTAGAAATAGTTCTTACGGTCCCAGGCGCAGCGCTCCGGGACCGACGCTCCGACGACCAGGCCGAAGAGGATGGATTTCTCGACCGCCTCGCGGTTCACCACCGGCAACGTACCTGGGAGGCCCAGGACGACCGGGTCGACCTGCTCGTTGGGTTCCTTGCCGAAGCCCCAAGGGGACGAAGCGAAGACCTTGGCGCGAGTATGCAGCTGCACGTGGACCTCGAGGCCGATGACGACTTCCCAATCAGAAGGTACGTTGCTCATAGGGCGGCTTGCTGATGGGCGTAACCATGGGCGGCCTCGAAGAGACGGCCCGCGGCGAGAAGTTTGGCTTCGGAGAGCGGCGCTCCGACGAGATGGAAACCGACCGGCAGGTGGCCGGACTTACCACAGGGCACCGAGATCGCCGGGAGGCCGGCGAGGTTGGCGGGAATCGTGAAGATATCTTCGAGGTAGAGCTGCAGCGGATCCGAGGCCTTCTCACCGACCTTGAAGGCGGGCGTCGGGACGGTCGGGGTGAGCAGTACGTCGACGCCGGCGAGCGCGGCGAGGTATTCGGCACGAATCTTGGCGCGAGCACGGAGAGCGCGGACGTAATACGCATCGGCGTAACCGGCGCTCAGCACAAACGTGCCGAGCAGGATGCGGCGCTTCACTTCGGGGCCGAAGCCCTCGGAGCGACTGGCCGTCATCATCTCGACCGGCGTGCCGGCGGAGGCGGAGCGATGACCGTAGCGGACGCCGTCGTAGCG